>JBFHEW010000572.1:0-2595 GCA_041583955.1 Bacteroidia bacterium
CAGACATGACAGAACACAGACATACCAACGCCCTCATCAACGAAACCAGCCCTTACTTGCTTCAGCATGCCCACAATCCCGTTGATTGGGTGGCGTGGAATGATGAGAGTCTGGCTAAGGCCAAAGCCGAGCAGAAACCGATATTGGTGAGCATTGGTTACAGTGCGTGCCATTGGTGCCATGTAATGGAGCACGAAAGCTTTGAAGATAGCACGGTGGCCGCTTTCATGAACGAGCATTTCGTTTGTATCAAAGTAGACAGAGAGGAGCGCCCGGATGTGGATCAGGTTTATATGAACGCGGTTCAGCTCATGACCGGCCGAGGGGGTTGGCCGCTCAACTGTTTTGCATTACCGGATGGAAGACCGCTTTACGGTGGAACATACTTTCCGAAAGAACAATGGATGGATGTGATGGCCAAGGTGGCCGGTATCTGGGAGAACGACCGCGAGAAAGCACTGGAATACGCTACCAATCTAACCAAAGGTGTTGCCGAAAGCGAACTCATTCAGCGCAACACGTCCAATCCTGATTTCACCAAGGCACAGATGAAGGCTTATGTGGAAGCCTGGAAAACCCAGATCGATAATGTGGAGGGCGGACCCAACAGAGCACCGAAATTCCCGCTGCCCAACAACTACGAGTTCCTGCTTCGTTATGCCACCTTGACCAACGATGAGTTCATGATGCAGCATGTCGGTCTGACCTTGGAGAAAATGGCCTTCGGAGGAATCTACGATCAAGTAGGGGGCGGTTTTGCGCGCTACTCGACAGACGCACTTTGGAAGGCCCCGCATTTTGAGAAAATGCTTTACGACAACGGTCAGCTCGTTTCACTTTACTCCGAAGCCTATCAGGCAACCAAGAATCTGCTCTACAAGGAGATCGTGCAGGAAACCTTGGAGTATGTGAAGCGCGAAATGACCTCGGACGAAGGCGCTTTCTACGCAGCTTTGGATGCTGATAGCGAGGGCGAGGAAGGCAAATTCTATGTGTGGAAAAGGGAAGAATTGCAGGCTGTTCTAGGCGCAGAATTCGATTGGGTGAAGGATTATTACAACATCAACGCCAAGGGCCTTTGGGAACACGACAATTACATTCTGCTACGAAAACATGGCGATGAGGAATTTGCCGAAATGAAGGGATGGAATGTGGCGGAATTGAAGCAGAAGGTAAAAAGCGTCAATGCACTCCTACTGAAAGAGCGGAGTAAACGCACCCGCCCCGGATTGGACGACAAGCAACTCACATCGTGGAACGCCCTGATGCTGAAAGGCTATGCCGATGCCTACCGTGTTTTCGGTGAAAAGGAGTACCTGGATGCGGCACTTAGGAACGCTGAGTTCATACTCAAAAAGCAGAGGACGAAGGATGGCGGACTCTGGCGGAATCATAAAGAAGGTCGTTCCACCATCAATGGGTTCTTAGAGGATTACTGCTTCACCATAGAAGCCTTCATTTCGCTCTATCAGGCCACATTCGATCGCAAATGGCTGGACCAAGCCGATGAACTGGCAGCATATACCATAGAGCATTTCCACGATGCCGAATCGGGCATGTTCTTCTTCAATTCGAATACCGATGCCAAACTCATTGCGCGCAAGATGGAGCTGACCGATAACGTCATGCCATCATCCAATTCCAGCATGGCCAAATGTCTTTTCTACCTCGGTCATTACCTCGACAAGAAGCAATACCTCGATATTTCGGAGCAGATGCTCAACAACGTTTCAGGTAGCATCGGTCAAGGGGCCAGTTGGTATTCCAATTGGTTGGAGCTGATGCTGCATCACACATTCCCATTCTATGAAGTGGCCATTGTCGGTGACGATGCTGAATCGAAACGAATGGAAATGGAACGGTACTACAGGCCCAATAAAATGTTGATCGGTGGAAAAACTGAGAACGGATTACCGCTTTTGGAAAACAGGTTGGTCGAAGGTGAAACACGTATTTATGTCTGTGTAGACAAGGCGTGCCAAATGCCAACAAGTGAGGTTGAAAAAGCGATTCTTCAGATAATGAAGTAGGCGTATCTGATTCATTGAATTCAGGCTTGTACCTTTGCCGCCCAAATTGAATTAGAATGGCTTTTAAACCCAACCACGACCTAGTAGAAGAACTGAAATGGCGCGGGCTGCTGCACGATAGCATGCCCGAAACGCAGGATATGCTCAATCGCGAAATGGTGACGGGTTATGTGGGCTTCGATCCAACCTCTGATTCATTGCACATCGGGAACTTGGTGCCGATCATGCTGCTCAAGCATTTGCAATTGGCGGGGCATAAGCCGATCGCGCTGGTTGGAGGAGCCACCGGAATGATCGGTGATCCATCTGGAAAATCTGCCGAGCGGAATCTTCTAGATGAAGAAACACTTCGCAAGAATCAGGAAGGAGTTCGCACGCAGTTGTTGAAGTTCTTGGATTTCGAGAATGGAGAGAACAAAGCCGAGCTGGCCAACAACTACGATTGGTTCAAAGGAATGAGCTTTCTCCAATTCATGCGTGATATCGGAAAGCACATTACGGTGAGCTACATGATGTCGAAGGATTCGGTTCAGAACCGTTTGGAAACGGGCCTTTCGTTCACGGA
>JBFHEW010000573.1:0-2594 GCA_041583955.1 Bacteroidia bacterium
AAGGGCGAGCGACTGGCATTTGAGCTCGGCTGTCGGTTCACAACCGATTTCAAGGCCATTCCTGACGAAGCCGATGTGGTGATCATTGCCGTGAAGGATGACGCCATCAGCGAAGTTGCCAGCAAGATCTTCTGCCCCGGAAAAGTGGTGGCCCACACTTCGGGCAGCGTGCCCATGTCTGCCCTTGGTGATGCTTCGGACCGATTGGGTGTTTTCTACCCCTTGCAGACCATGCATCGGGGGTCTGAAGTGAACATGAATGAAGTGCCGTTCTGTATAGAGGGTAATTCCAAATGGAACGAGGGAATGCTACTCGAACTGGCCCGGTCCATCAGTGAGAACGTACAGATCTTGAGTTCGGAACAGCGCAAGGTTACTCACATTGCGGCCGTATTCGCCTGCAATTTCACCAATCATTTCTATGCCCTGTCTGAAGAAATTCTCGAGAAGAACGGCATGAGTCTCGACATCCTCAAACCGCTCATCAAGAAGACAGCGGCCAACATTCTTACCGACCGTCCCAAGGCCTTGCAGACCGGTCCCGCCAAACGCAACGATACCAAGGTGATGCAGGAGCATCTTGATATGTTGGAGAAGCTATCGCCCGAACTCAAGAAGCTTTACGAGGAAGTGAGTCGGAGCATCATGAACATGCATCTTCCTTAAAAGGGTAGCTCTCTGTCAATCATGCAGAAACAGGACTTGCCTCCTGTACCAAAAGAGACCGCAGTCTGTCGTATGTGAACAGGTGCGGGTAATTGAGCACCATCACCGCTACGAAATACTGCTGCGGGAAATCATCGAACACGCCATGCTGCGCCACATATTCCATGAACTTGTTGTCGGCCTTATCGAATTCATGGAACATGCTATCGTGCTCGCCATCAAACTCCAGTGGCTCCACATTGAATAGCATGCACAATTCCTTATTGAATGCCGGTGTGCATTTCACCCATTTGCCATCAATATGAAGTTGGGTGATGCCATGCATTGCAAACACATCGCTTTTCAGCATCTCCACGAATTTCTCGCTGCTGATGTGGTTCACCACGTCTGCAAACTCCAAGCGCGAAGGAATGCCCACCGCCCGGGCACATGCGGCCAGAAAAATGGCCTTGTCAATGCAATGACCATCTCCAGCCTTCAACAGATGGCTGGCCGTTACATCCTCCGGTTTCATGCGTAGGTTGTACGGATTGTAACGGAACCCATCTCGAACGGCATAATACAGCTTAACAGCCTTTTCTTTATCGGTTTCCGCACTGCCGATATGCTTCCGTGCAAAAGCAACAACTTCGGGGTTGTCGCTGTCTATATAAAACGTGGATTGTAAATGTTCGGGTCCGTAGGTGTCCATCTGAGCAATTTGTTCTGACAATATTAACCAATGTCAGAACGTCAACCCATTATATTTGTTCGTCATGATGGATGAACTCACAGCCCGCCTTTCGGAAAGAATGAGCCAGCCCTTACCGGGGTTGCCGGCACAGCTTAAAATGGCCAGCGGATTGCGGGCCAAGGCTGCGGCATCGTTCAGCATGGATGTGAAGAATGCCAAGGTGGGTGCCGTGCTCATTGCTCTTTATCCGGATGATGGTGTGATACGCACCGTGCTGATGAAACGTCCGGATTATCAGGGCACGCACAGTGGGCAGGTAAGCTTTCCGGGCGGAAAGGTGGAGGAATACGATGCCGATATCATACAAACCGCGCTTCGTGAAGCCGAAGAGGAGGTGAATATCAAGCCGGCAGACGTGCGCGTCATAGGGCAGCTGACGCAACTGTACATTCCGCCCAGTAATTTCCTCGTGCATCCGGTTCTGGGAATACTGGACAGGCCGCCAGTGCTCATTCCGGATCAGCATGAGGTGGAGTCCATTCATATCCCTGAGCTGCGTTACCTGCTCAGAGACGATATCATCGATGAGACGGAAATGCTGTTAAGCAGCGGATTCAAGCTCACAACACCTTCGTTCAAAGTGGATGGTCACGTGGTATGGGGTGCCACGGCCATGATCATTGCCGAGTTGAAAGACCTGTTGGCCGATATCGAACTGCCATAATGTCGTCTGCCATTCCGATACTCTGATCGGTATGTTACTTTTGTGCCCCCATTATTGAAACTGCACATGCTTTCAAGCGCTTTGCGATCGGTTTTTCTCATCACCATCATTCTGATGATGACCAACGTTTTCAGCGTGCAGGCAGGCGTGTTGGATAAGGCCTTCGAAGCATTGGAAATGAAGGATTATTTCAAAGCCCGCGAGTTGTTTCAGAAGGTGGTCCGGAAGAATAAACTTGCCGGGAACTACGGTCTCTGCATGGTGCATGTGGCCAAACAGAACCCACTTTACGACCTTGATTCGGCCAAGGTCTATGCCCTGCGCACCGAATCGTTCTGGAAATTGTCGTCTGACAAGGAAAAGGATAAAATGGCCGCTTACGGCATAACCTCAAAAGCGGTAGAAGGCCTCCGTGTAATGGTGTATTCTTACGCCACCGATGAGGTGAAACAGAAGCGTACCATTTCGGCCTGCGATTCGTTTCTCGAACGTTTTCCTTCGGCCCCACAGAAAAAGGAGATACTTGACCTG
>JBFHEW010000574.1:0-2591 GCA_041583955.1 Bacteroidia bacterium
AGTTTACACCAAGAAAAACGAATCATCATGTGCCCATCAGATATCTATCAGATTCCAGCTTATAAGGATGGATTTGGCCCAGGTGCAGAGGTCTTTGCTTCCGACCTACAGTACCCTTTCAGCATAGCTATCAAAGAACACGGACTTTCAGAATCTGTCAAGATCCAAGTTCAAAAGGACGATGCAGATACTTGGTTTGATTACGAAGAAGGAGATCTATTGATCGGAAAAAGAATTAAGTGTCGAATCGCTTATGGGGGTGAAACCAGAAAAATTACCATCGAGGTATTCCATACCTGATTCTCATTTGGTCAGCTTGTATATGAGGATCAGGCAAACACCGACACTTAATGCAACATTTCCAGCGGCAGCCAAATGGCTGCCGTTTTTCATTAGTTGAACCGTCTCAAAACTAAAGGTGGAGAACGTGCTGAAGCCACCGCAAAAACCGACCAGAACACCGGCCTGCAATAGCCGATGACCGCCTCCATACCGTGTCATGGCTTCTACCACCAGAATGAGCACCAAACAGCTCAGCACATTACTGATGAAGGTCCCAAGCGGAAAAATACCGTTGTGATACTTCATCGTCATCAATGAAATGGCATAGCGGCTCAGGCATCCGAAACCTCCTCCTATGAATACCAACAGATAGGTCATTTGCTTACCGTTTTCAAGGTGATACTTACTACCGAAAGTCCGACAGCTACTCCGAAAAGCGCTCCTACGAACACATCGCTTGGGTAATGCACCCCAAGATAAACCCTGCTGACGGAAACGCCAGAGGCCCAAATGAAAATAAATATTCCGAAAAGCCTGAATCTAGCGAGCAGAAAACTGCAAAAAGAAGCCAATGCAAAGACATTGGAAGCATGTGAAGAAATGAATCCATACATGCCACCACACCTGCCAGAAACCAGATTCACCGCATTCTTCAGTTCTTCGTTATGACAAGGTCTTAATCGCTGAAAAACGTCCTTGAAAAGGTGTACCGATACTTGATCAGTAAGAACTACCATGCACCCTGCTGCCAGCAGAATCCATAGCACGTTTGGGACCGAATACGACCTGTAGATCCCGTAAAACAGAATGAGGTAGAACGGAACCCAGATCCATTTCGCGCTGAGCGATACCATGACCGCATCCAAAACCGGATTCCCGGAAAAGTGATTGATCCATAAAAGGAGATTCTTATCAAGTTCTATCAGAGCCTCGATGAATCTCAAGATCTAGTTGGTTTTGATGAATTTCGTGGACCACCTTGTGCCACCATCCATAATGGTCATGCTGTATATCCCTGACTCAAGACCCGATACATCGATCACGCGCGATGCGGAACGGTATGCCATCTGCTTGACCTGTCTTCCGGTTGCATCATGGATCAAGAGTACTCCAGAATTCAGATCAGCATTGGAAACCACAAGCTCATCAGTGCACGGGTTCGGATAGATGTTCAGATCATGGCGCTCGATACTTGGAACGCCTGCCGGGTCATCCGCATCAATTACCGGAAAAATGCCCAGACTCACATCAAGTCCCCACGAATAAACCGGGTGCTCTACAGTGAACCAAGTTCCGTTTGAGGTTTGTTCCCAAGCGCTGTAAGTGCCCAATGCATCGCCATCTGAAGTGGAAACGAGGCCAACCGTGTCACCCGGACTCAGCATCGTCAGATCGATTCCAACAGAGAACCTATTACGTATCACAATGGTATCGTTGGAAAAACTGACCTCACTGAAATCACCATTATCCAACAGCTGATACACTGGGACATCAACAAAGGCGAAAACACTATCCGGTGCAATGGAATCTGAGATGCCGAGCGAAGTAATGCCCGGCCCGTTGTTATCATAGACATTCACCCTGACCACCGATGCGGAATCGGCAGACTCGAAGATCACATCGCCAAAAAGAAGTAGCACTTTACGCAGCACGAATGCTTGATCGTGACTATAAGATTGGGCCTTGGCCAAATCAGCATATCCATTGTTTCCGAATGCGTAGCCACCGTTTGGCGACTGGTAGAGGGTCTGTGTCCCTTCTAGAAACGTTGCGTATCCCAATGTATCTGTTACCTGCGCCACCGCTATTTGGGTGAAGGCAACGAACAGTCCTGTAATCAATCCGATCTTCATGCGGCAAATGTAGTTAAGACAAAAGAAAAGGGCTTCCGAATTGGAAGCCCTAACTCAGTTATCTGTTATTTATTATTGAATGACCACCTTTTGTGTTCCCACTCCATCAGTACTCAATACCGACACGAGGTACGTACCCGCAGCCACATGGTTCACGTCCACATCGAATCTATGATTTCCGGCAACTACAGCCCCTGTCAGGTCCTGTATCAGTTTTCCTTGCAGATCGAGTAACGAAATGGCTTTCACATTCTTCTGGTCTTCTACAACGATCGTAAATGTGTTTGTGGCCGGGTTAGGATAAATGCCGAATCCGCGATCGGCCAATGTTGCTTCAGAAACATCAACCGATGGGTCGAAATTGGCTCTGATCATTGGCGAGGTGGTGTAGCCTGTGTACCAGTTTATTGCTCCACCGGCTCCGAACGGTCCGTAGCGTAGCTGCGCACGATCCTC
>JBFHEW010000575.1:0-2590 GCA_041583955.1 Bacteroidia bacterium
AGCACGAAGCGGCTGCATGGCATCCAATCCCCACTCAACGACCAACTGATCGTTGCTTCCGGAGAATATGCGATCTGAGGTTGCCGCCTTTTCCAAACTGTAAACAGAACCATCCAATCCTGTCAGTTCGGAAATGAGTTCAATTGTCATATTGTTTAATTATTTAAGTAAAAAGTTGAACAATAATTCGTGACCGCTGTTCTCCACCAAACTAAACTAAAACTTGAATACCATGAAAAAATTAATGATTGCACTGATGACCGTAGCAGTAACCGGAAGCGCGGTATTTGCCAACGGAGGGAAAGATGGAGAAGCAGAAACCATTGTAGGCGTTGCTGCTGGAAACAAGGATTTCAGCACGTTGGTTGCCGCTGTAAAAGCAGCCGACCTGGTTGAAACATTGAGCAGCGAAGGACCTTTCACCGTTTTTGCGCCCACCAATGCAGCTTTCGATAAGTTGCCAAAGGGAACGGTTGAAAGCCTTTTGGAGGCAAGCGCCAAAGAAAAGCTGACTGCCATTCTAACGTACCACGTGGTAGCGGGCGAATTCAAAGCAGCAGCTGTTGTGGAAGCCATCAAGAAGAACAACGGAAAGTTTGAGATCAAAACTGTACAGGGAGGCATATTGGTTGCTTCGTTGAAAGGAAAGAATGTGATCCTGACCGATGCCAGTGGAAATGTTTCTACCGTTGTAATTGCCGATGTGGCTGCTTCAAACGGTGTGATCCATGCCATTGACACCGTGGTATTACCATAAGAAGCACCATCTGATGAATAGAGACCGCTACCGAAACATCGGTAGCGGTTTTTTTATGCCTTGTATCGGATGATGTTCCGCAACATCCCTTCGAATACGAAGAAGTGGAAGGGTAGCACGGAGTACCAATAAAGTCTGCCGAGTACGCCTTTGGGCCTAAAGGTGGCGGTTTGACGCAATTGTTTGCGGCCGTTATGTTCCGTCAGCCTGAATTCGAGCCAAGCCTCACCTGGCAATTTCATCTCGGCATAGAGCAACAGCCGACCTTCTTCCTTATCGGCCAAAAGCACACGCCAAAAATCAATGGCTTCACCCGAGATGATTTCAGTCGGACTTCTGCGGCCCCTCCGCAATCCAACGCCTCCGGCCAGTTTGTCCATGAAACCCCTCATCTTCCAGAGCCAGTTGCCGTAGTACCAACCCCTTTCGCCACCGATCGCCCACAGATTCTCCTTTATTTCATCCGTGGTTCTATCGAAGGTGGCCGATCGATCGTCCACAAAACAACCGTTAACAGGCACATGGATGTGGTTCCGAAGCGTGTTATCGTCAAAACTGGATGCCAGCGCATCTTTCCAACTGGAAACCACATTATTCTGCTCAATGCGCTGAAACGCCATACTCACGGCATCTTTGTACCGAATGAGATCGATGTTCAGTTTTTCGGCCAGATCATTCGGTTTACCGATCACTTCGATCTTCATACTATCAACCAGATTCACGGCCAATTTGTACGAAGTGGCCGTAACGAAATACAGCCAATAGGAGGAAAGCCTCGGAGTCATTACCGGAACGGTGAAAATGTAGCGTTTCAGTCCGCGCACTTCTCCAAACTGCAGCAGCATTTGCTTGTAGGTTAGGATTTCGGGTCCGGCAATATCGAACGATGCATTGAAGGTGTCTTCCCGCAACAGCACGCCATTGAGGAACTGCAGCACGTTACGGATGGCGATGGGATGACTTTTGGTGTTGAGCCAAGCGGGCGTGATCATCACGGGCAGTTTTTCAACCAGATCGCGCATGATCTCGAATGAAGCGCTGCCGGAGCCTACAATGATACCTGCCTTCAGTGCGGTGACCGGAATGCGGCCGCTGCGTAGAATCGCTTCCACGTTTTCGCGCGAAGCGAGGTGCTTGGAAAGATCTTTCTGGTTGGCAATACCGCCCAGGTAAATGATCTGTCTGCAGCTTGTACTCTCCAATAATTGAATGAATGCCCGTGCCGATCGTGCTTCCAAACTCACAAAATCGGATGTACTGGCGCTCATGGAATGGATGAGGTAGTAGGCCGCATCGATGTCTTCCAGCATTTCTGCACTTGGAAGTGGTTTCAGGAAGTCGATCTCGATGAGGGAAATATTCGGGTCTGCGTAGATGCCCGTTTTCGGGAAACGGTTCACATCGCGCACGGCACATACCACCGAATGTCCTTCTCCGATCAGAATAGGAAGCAGTCGCTTTCCGATGTAACCAGTGGCACCAGTAAGGAGAATTTTCATGTTACATCAGATAAGCGTTGCATTACGGCAAGCTATCCAGTTTTTTCTGAACCGCATCAGCCTGAGCGTATTTGTTGTCGCTGGCCGTTCTGTTGATCTTCGATAATTCGAAAGCCTCCTGCATCAGCTTATTGTAGCGCTCCTGCAGCTTCTCTTTCTCTGTTTTTCGTTTGAATAATCCGAACATGATCATGATCTAATGGAAGACATGCCTCCGTCAATTTTGAGTATCTGGCCTGTCATCCATGCGCTTTCTTCGGATAGTAGGAAGGCGGCAGCGTTGGCAATGTCGTGGCTAGTACCGATTCGTTTAAGTGGATGACGTTCTGCATTC
>JBFHEW010000576.1:0-2587 GCA_041583955.1 Bacteroidia bacterium
GAACACGGGTTTTTCTTACATTTCACCAAGCACATTTAACCCATGCGGATAGCTGTACACGGAAGATTGCGATTTGAAACAGATAGGTCCAAACTGGAAACTGTTCTGAAACTGTTGGATCACAAGTTCGAATCTGTTTCCTACACACAGAGTCTCGCTCAGGTAAGTGGGGTGCGGCCAGATCGGGTTCTGGATAATGTGAAATTCAGCTCAGGACAGTTCGATGCACTCATCTGCATCGGTGGAGACGGCACCATTCTCGAATCGGTACGGAAGGTGGGTCAAAGCGGTATACCGATACTCGGGGTCAATGCCGGTCGGTTGGGTTTCTTGGCCAGCACGCCCTTTGAAGAACTCAGTCAGGCGCTGGACAAGCTTATCAATGGAAGCTTTCAGATAGACCGCAGAACCTTGGTGCAGGCCGAAACGGATGGGCGGGTTTTCGGAGAAGACAATTTCGCCCTCAATGAGTTCAGTGTCCACAAGAACTCCACATCATCCATGATCGTGGTGAATGCTTTTTTGGATGACTTTTTTCTGAATACGTATTGGGCAGACGGCCTCATTATTTCCACCCCAACCGGCTCTACAGGCTATTCTTTGAGTGCCGGAGGGCCTATCGTTTCGCCCGGCACAAGCAATTTCATCGTAACCCCCATCGCCCCACACAACCTCAATGTGCGGCCGTTGGTGATAAGTGATGACCGCGTCATCACGTTGAAGATCGGTGATGCCGACCCCGATTTCATGATGTCGCTCGACTCGCAATCGGTGATCGTTGGACCTGAAACGGAGATCCGTGTTTCCAAGGCAGGGTTCCAGGTCGGGCTTGTGAGATTCGGTGCAAATGACTATTTTGACACTCTACGCGGCAAATTGATGTGGGGTCATGATAGACGTAACTAGCGGATAATCAAAAAGTCAGCGGTAATATTTTACTTATATTTGCAATCTTCGCTCAACTGGAATAGCATCATATGCGATCAAAAGCATTTTTACTTCTATTGATCATTCTACCGACCTTGGCTTCAGCACAACGCTGGAAACGTCAACGGTACGAGTGGGTGACCGGTGTAGGGGCAACTCAGTTTCTAGGTGATGTTGGTGGTCGGGATCAGATCGGTTCTGATTTCTTCTTTGACCTTGACGCGGCTTCCACTCGGTACGTTGTGAACCTAGGGCTACGTTACAAAATATCGCAATATGTCTCAGCCAAGACAGGATTCAGTTTTGGTGAAATTGCCGGTGATGACAAATTCACGAAAGAGCCTTTCAGACAGAACAGGAACATTCACTTCCGTTCGCCAGTGGTGGAATGGGCTACGCAGATCGAGGTGTCGTGGATGAAGGAGTCCATCGGAAGCCGTTACAAGATCAGAAGGGTAAGAGGTAGAGGACGAAAGGGAAGCCAAGTGTACGTTTATGGATTTGCCGGTGTCGCGCTTCTTTACATGAATCCGATGGCTCAGTACAATGGCAAGTGGCATGCACTCAAGCCGCTTCATACAGAAGGGCAGGAATTCGTTCCATCACGGAGCGAGTATTCAAACTGGCAGTTTGCCATTCCATTCGGTATCGGTATGAAGTATGCGTTAGATAAGAACAGCAGCATCGGGTTGGAGTACGGTCTTCGAAAGACCTTTACCGATTACATCGATGATGTTAGTACGTCTTATGTGTATACGAAGTGGGCTTCCAACAGTGCTGCTATCCAACAGGCACTCGGATACGATAATGTGGCCGCAGCACTTGCAGATCCATCGTTGAACAGGGTCTCCACAAACGTAGAGGCTTTCCCAGGCGCATGTTCTGCTTGCCCCGGTCAGCAAAGAGGTGATCCCACAGACCTGGATTATTACATGTTCATGATGATCACATATCAACGTAAGATCCGTACAACAAGAAAGGGACTTCCGAAGTTCTAATGGCGTAAAGTCATAACTTGTGATGAAAAGAGCAGTAGCATTCCTTTTTCTAATAGTCCTGGTTTCCTCGACAGTCCGTGCCCAGTTTTCAGAATTCGGGCTGATGGGAGGTGTTTCCTATTACATGGGCGACCTTAACCCCGATGTTCCATTTAAGCAGGTCCGACCAGCCGGAGGTGTTTTTTACAGATATAATTTCAACGAGCGTTTCTCTGCACGCGGAGCCTTCACCTTAGGCTACGTCATGGGAGATGATAGCAAGTCAAAGGTGCAGTCTCAGTTGGACCGTAACCTCCGGTTTGAGTCATGGCTCTACGAGTTCGGCATCACAGGAGAATTCAATTTTTTCAAGTACGCTCCTGGAGATATGAACCACTTCATCACACCGTTTCTGTTCGGTGGTATTGCCATCTTCAAGTTCAATCCTCGGGCCGAAGCATCAGATGGTAATGTGTATGAGCTTCAACCACTGGGAACAGAAGGCCAGGGAACAACATTCTATCCGGATAGAAAGAAATACTCACTTACCACGGCCTCCGTACCTTTTGGACTTGGGGTCAAATGCAATATATCCAAGACATTCTCTGTTGGTCTGGAGTGGGGCATGCGGTACACCTTCACCGATTATCTGGATGATGTAAGCGGTACGTATGCGTCTCCTA
>JBFHEW010000577.1:0-2586 GCA_041583955.1 Bacteroidia bacterium
ATCCACCACGTTACCGACCGCAGTCCAGTACGAACCGTTGTGATCTTCGGTTATCATGAAAATACCGTCTTTGCTGATGCTGTTGAGGTTGTGACGAGATACGTTCTGAAGCATTTCCACGAGAATGAGGAAAAACCCTTTTGACGCTGTCATCTCATTATCGGATTTCACTTTTTCCTCTATGATCTGGATGATAGGCATGATGGAATCCTTGCCGAAATCGCCTTTGTAGATCATGAGAACATCCGAATTCTTGATCCTCTCGTCAAACGACTTGGTGAATCGCAATGCTTCGCCCGGCTCCGAATGACCATCGGTGGTCAACTTGAGCGAAAGATAAAAGTTGGAGAGGTGCTCGCTGATGCTCTCAAAATCGAACGAAATGGGCTGACCGGCCTTTCTCGCCAGCTGGATCAGACCAAGACCCGCGCCTCCCTTGGATGAGAGTTCCTCGTTGTTCAGGACCTCGAGATACAACGCTTTGAGTTTGTCCTTCTCAATGGTGTTCAGTTGATTCAATTTTTCACGTAGAAGCTCCACCTCTGCCAGATCGATGAGATTGATGGAGCTTACATAGTTGGCCTCTCCCATGAGCCTTGCGGCAAACAGTCCTCCGGACTTCTCTTTTTCTGAGCCCTGCTCGGCCTTAAGACCATGGCGCACCACGTTCTGAAAACACTCAACCATGATGAACGAGATACGCCTGCTCAAACTGGCAAGCGCTTCAAAATTATTCACATTGAATTCCGTGATCCGAATGATGCCATCGGTGATATCATCGCTCACTTCTCCGTTGAAAATGAAGCTGAGACGGTCTTTCTCAAGTTCCTTGTAGTACTCGAATAAATTTTCCAATCGTAGTCTGTTGATGTTGGTACAGATGCATGAAACGCCAAACAAGCACGATGGTTACAGTGCAGCGTGATATTCTTGATCCGCCTTCCCCTTCACATCGTGCGTATTGGCATCGAACGGAACCCGTTCTTGGCCCTACTGATCCCAGTGTCGTGCTCGAACAACGTGACGGTAGCAAAAGTCGACCTACAACGAACCGGTCAAGCACGTGGTATCGAGTCCGATCAGACCCGTTTTACCTGCCGTAAGAATCCTGATCCTACTTGCTTTCGCGAACTCATCGAGGCTTCCTATTTGCTTACATTTGAACTATGGTGCGCATCACGGTCGCTTGTTGTCTTCTACTATTGTTTCAGCGTGCCGTTGCACAGCCCGAAAAAGACAAGGACGCCTACGCCATTGGGGTGGCCGGCATTCAACTGATAGACGAAGGCGACTACGCAGAAGGCATCAAATTGCTGAAGCAGGCGCGTAATCTGGAGCCTCATGATTACGATTTTGCCTTTGAGATCGGTAAAGCCTATCTGAAAAGTGGAGACCCGAAAAAGGCGGAGAAGTACCTGTTCGACCTTCAATACAACAAGACCGCTCAGGCCGACCTGTACATCACGCTGGCTGACTGCTACCGAGAATTGGACGATGCCAAGAAAAACCAGGATCCGGAACGGAAAAAAGAGTTGAATGCATTGCGCTACGGTATTCAAAAACTTCCGAACGCGGGGGTTCTATATCTCGAACTTGGAAAACGCAAACTGGCCATGGAAAGATCCATTGATGCGCTGGTAGCATTCGAAACCGGCATCCAGAAAGCACCGAATTTTGCCGAGAATTACTTCTGGGCCGCCAAGTTGATGAAGGCTTCAGGAAACCACCTGTGGGCCTGGTTCTACGCAGAGATCTGCTTCAATATGACCGAAGACCTGGATGTTTTCAGATCATCTGCCGTGCTTTTATCGAACAGCTCGAAACTGGTTTTCGGACCAACTTGGAAAGGCGAGCCCGAAAAACTGGACCAAAGCCTGAAGTTCGTACTGTCACAGAATTGCAATTCAGCTAACGAAGACGGAGCACTCGCAACCAAGCAACTGAAATGCCTGCTCACCAATTGGAACTACACCGACCACTCCATTGCACCGCTCTTCGGCCGACTCAAAGAACTGGAGAAGCGCGGGTATCTCGAGACGTACCTTGCCACGGTGCTACAGGAAAACGACAAGGAACAGTTCCTTCAATGGCTGGCAAACAATGGCAATGCATTCGAAGAATACACTACTTGGCGCTATTGGAATCCGATGCAGGTTGAGAAACCGGTGTATCGGTTAACAGATAATTGAAACACGCATAGAACATGGCATCACGCAAAGAATTAATGGCGGCCTTTGGCCGAATGGAAAACGAACGACAGGAACTCCTGAAGCGGCTGGAAGCATATCCGGAAGAGGTTCTGACCAGAAAGCCGGATGCAGATTCGTGGTCGGTTACGGACACCATCTATCATCTCAAGGTTGCAGAAGAGGGTGCCCTGCGCTATATGCTGAAGAAACTGGAGGTAGGTGGGCATCAGAAAGCTTCGGTGGGGGCCTCTGTCAAACAGAAACTGCTGAATCTGGCCGTCTCTCTTCCTATCAAATACAAGGCACCTCCTGTGGCACAGATACCCGAGGGAATCGATATTCCGTTTGCACAGGCGGTAGCGGAATGGAATGCGGTGCGTGACGGCCTCAAAGAACA
>JBFHEW010000578.1:0-2581 GCA_041583955.1 Bacteroidia bacterium
AGGCATGGAGTTTGCTTAATATTGATCCAACTAAAACATTTTAAGATGAAAAAAGCATACTTAACATTCTTTAACATCACCTTTCTATTCCTAGCGGCAACGTTTGCACAGGACAAAGCAGCGAAAGAAGCTGCGCTTGCGGCCAACAAGACCCTTGCTCCTGCAGCCGATTCGACAAAAGTCTGGGATATAGGTGGTTCGGTGGCCCTTAATTTCGGACAATCATATATGCAGAGTTGGGCGTCTGGTGGACAGAACGCCATATCATTGGCATTTACCGGGCTTGTACATGCAAACTACCGCAAAGGCAAGGCGGCATGGGACAACAACCTGGTGCTTGGCGTTGGTGGAATTGCACTTTTTCCTCAGGAAAAATACAGTGACAACCTCAACAAATTCCCGTTCAGAAAGAACATCGATAACCTGCAACTTACCTCTATCGGCAGTTACCAGATCGATAAGAAAGGAAAGTGGTATGCCTCTGGCCTTTTGGATTTCCGTTCTCAACTGCTGAGTGGTTTCGGGAACTACGCACACAAAGACACGGTTTTGAATTCTGATGGATCGATCGAAGAGATCAACCTGAACCCGAACCGTATCAATTCAAGAACAACTGTTTCTCAATTTGCTGCACCGGCATATCTTACTGTTTCTGCCGGTATCACCTACAAGCCAGTAAGTTGGGTGCAGATGTACCTCTCGCCAGTGGCCGGAAAATTCACGTTTGTGAACCCTGCTGCGAACGTATACGATGCAAAAACAGGAGGCGAAGGAGCCACGGCTTACGGGCTGGAGGACCCAACAAGCGTTTACCGTGCTGAATTCGGCTGGTTCTTCAGAGGAAATCTGGAAAAAGAGGTTTTCAAGAATGTGATCGTGAAAACGCAGATTGAATTGTTCGGTAATTATTTGGACAATGAGCACGTGGACAATATCGTTGCAACAGCTATTGACCCCACGGACCTGACCCAAGGGTATTACTATGATCCTGCTACCAGATCACAGAACACGCAGATCGGAACTGATGGAACAGGTGCACCGATCTATGCTTACGACAACCGTTTGAACGTAGATGTGAACTGGCAGACATGGATTTCTTTCAAGATCAGCAAGTATCTACAGGCTTCGCTCGAATGGCAGTTGCTGTATGACTATGACATTGCCGTACCAAAGTACAAGAACGATGGTATTACGACATTCTCATCCCGTGGTCTTCAGTTCCGTCAGGGACTTACCTTGGGTGTAGGTTACGTATTCTGATCAACCAATCTGATGTAGTGACACGAAAAAGGGCGCAATTGCGCCCTTTTCTATTGCTTGAAAAATCGTTCTGTTAGAGTTGAGAATACTCTTCCCAGACAAATTGCATCAATTCCCTGACGTAATCCTGCGAAAAGTTGAATTCGATACCTGCCGTTGCATAGATCTCGCCAATGGGTTTGGTATAACCCAACTTGAGTGCAGCCTCGTACTGGTCGAGTGCTTTTTTCGGGTCGAGACGGTAGTTTCTCCAAACGGCTATTGCTCCCAATTGTGCAATGGCATATTCAATGTAGTAAAAGGGTACTTCAAATAGATGAAGTTGCTTCTGCCACTGGTATTTCTTCACTTCCTCGAAACCTGTCCAGTCCACTATCCTGCTTCCGAAACGTCCGCTGATGCGCAACCAATTGTCTGCCCGCTCCTGTTCCGTATGTTGTGGATTCTCGTAGACCCAGTGTTGGAATGCATCAATGGTAGCGATCCAAGGCAGGGTTGCCATGATCTTCTCCAAATGCTCTTTCTTGGCACGTTTCAGGTCAACCTCATTGTCAAAGAATACATCCCACTGGTCAATGGATATCAGCTCCATGCTCATGCTTGCCAACTCAGCCACTTCTGATGGAAGGTTCTTGAACCCCGTTATCTCCAGATCCTTGCTCAGGAAGGAGTGTACGGCATGTCCGCCTTCGTGTACCATGGTGATGAGGTCGCGGAGCGAGCCCACGGCATTCATGAAAATGAAGGGAACACCGATCTCATACAACGGATAATTGAAACCGCCTGGCGCCTTTCCTAAACGCGAACCAAGGTCTAGATGCCCCATGGCGTTCATCGTTTCAAGACATTCTCCGTAGAACGGGCGGATCCTGCTGAAGGCTTCAATAGAAAGGTTTATCAATTCCTGTTCGTCCTTGAACGGTTTGAGTCCTGCTTTGCCGGTCGGGTCAACATCGGCATCGAATGGCTTGAGTGTCTCCAATCCAAGTGCTTCTTTTCTGGCCAGATCGACCTTATTGTTCAGAGGAACACACTCGGCCTCAATGGCGCTGTGAAAGGTGAAACAATCTTCCGTGGTATAGTCGAAGCGCCCCAAAGCATCCATCTTGTAATCCCGGAAATTGGCATGATCGGCCTGTTGCGCAACCTTATGTCGTAGACGGACGAGTTCGGTATAGAGCTGATCGAGTTCCTTGGCCTTGCTTAAACGCGCCTCATTCACTTTGGCGTAAATGGTTTTCCTCAATTCGCGGTCGGTATCCTTCAGGAAACTCTGCGCCATTTGCAATGTGAGCTTCTGTCCTTCGTGCTCAATGCTCAT
>JBFHEW010000579.1:0-2568 GCA_041583955.1 Bacteroidia bacterium
ATGTCATTGTCAACCAGAATGCGCAGGTAGTAGACGCCAACCGCATAACCGGTCAGATCGACATCGAATCGGTGTGTACCGTTGCTCAAATCCCTAGAGAACAGCGGATTCACATTCTTACCCAACACATCGATCACCTCCATAGATACATTGGCATCGTCAGGAAGATTCATGCTTACCGTAGTGATACCGACAGTTGGGTTAGGAGCTACATTCAGATCAATGACATTCTCCAACTCCTCCATTCCAAGTGGACTGTTTGATAATGTGATATCATCGATATAGAAGTTATTGCTTCTTCCACCTGCTACCCAACGGAACTTTACCCGAACGTTCGGCTTATTGGCGAAAGAACCAAGAGCAACCGAAACATCTGTCCATGTGCTGTTAGCATTAGGTACATAAGCGTTTGGAGAGTAACCAGCATTTGTCAGATCAAAACCTGTAATGGTCTGTCTTGTCTGCCATGTTTCACCACAATTGTCAGAAAGCATTATTCTGAGTTGATCGTTTGGCGTATTGTTCGATGCTGCTCCTGAGTATCGGAACTTCAAGGTTGGGTTATCAACGGTGCTAAGATCGAATGAAGGTGAAATAAGTTCATCGATCTCGGAAGAACCATTGTTAACGTTATTCATCCGAACCGATTCCCATCCGGTGCTTCCTCCATTCGGTCCCTTGAACCACTCCCACTTGTTGTTTGATCCGTCCTGATTGAAAATGACATAGTCCGCCAAGAAATTCTGCTCATCCCAAAAACTATCCACATAGCCCCAAGAGCTCTGATACTGTGCCGTAGTCGGACTTACAATGATCATGTCGTTGGCAGTTTTGGTATTCGACCCTACAGCGTTACTTACTTGCAACGAAACATCATAGGTTCCGGCAGTCGAGTATGTGATATTGTTCGGGTTTGCGCTTGTGGATGTGTTCGGATTTCCTCCTTCAAACGTCCATGCGTAGCTATCTACATCACCATTATAGGCGCTTTCTTCAAAATCAACACTTTCTCCCACACAGATCATTTTCTGAGTGGCAAAATCTCCCGACTGATCGAAATAGAATCCTGCAATAGGCGCACAATCAGGCATGCTGTACGGATCTGCTGTACCGGTCAGCTCCAAGTTCTCTTGAGAGATGAGGAATGATCGGTATCCTGGTCCGTTGGCATCACCATGCAATGTGAAGTCCATTCGTGCCTTCTGACCTAACGTGAATATGTTCATGCAGAAATCACTGGAGTAGTCCATGTAGTTGCTGAACATTTCTCCATCAGGATTATTCGGATCGCAAACACCCAATTTGTATGGTTGGGTATGAAGTGGAGAACCAACGTTTCCACATACATTGAAGTTAGGAGCCTGTGCAGTAGGCGTGTCAAGTACGTTGTCTGAACCACACTCAGCATCACCCCAGATATGGATGAGACTCAACCAGTGTCCAACTTCGTGCGTTGCGGTTCTACCTCCGTTCGAGCTCGTGTTGATATTGCTTGCAAGAACAGTGATACCATCTGTTGACAGAAGACCTGTTCCTGGGAACTGAGCGTAACCTAGAATTGTACCACCAACATTACTTTCCATTCCAATGTTGCCTACCGACCAGATGTTCAGATAGCTGTAAGCATTCCAATAACTAACAGCCTTGAAACCCGTGCCATCGTTGGCGTCATTGGTTTTAGATGTGAACACACGAACAACGCCATCGGTACAGTTTCCGAGTGGATCTTTTGTCGCCAATCTGAATTCAATGTTGCAATCAGCAGGTATGTACGTTCCTTGCTGGTCAATCGTAGAGGTGATATTCCATAGACCGGCAACCAACACATCATCGGTGTAGCCGAGTCCGTCTGTTTTCACATCAACCCGGTGCGACCCGTTGTTCGAGTAGGCGGCAATTAGGCCTGGCTGCGCATTGACTGCGTTGGCAAAAGCCGTGGCTATGGCGGCCGTATCTGCGTTATTCGAGATCGTTACTTCAATGACATTATCAAAATTCGGAGCCAACGTGTCGGCCAGTCCACCTGTTCCATTGTTGAAATGAAAAGCAAAGCTTTCTCCCAAACGGTTGTGAAGCATTACGTAAGCGGAGTCGTCAATGAAACTGGCAATTGAGTCTGAGTTGAACACGAAATGCGTGTATTCCGTATCTCCGTAAAAACGTTGTGGAGTGTTCACTGTATCTGAATTCAATCTTCTGTAATCGGCATTCAATACATCAAGTTGCTGCTGAACTTTCGTCAGGCTGATATTCTCGTTACCACCATCATGAAGAATATGGAACACAACTGGAATGATACGGGTACCATTCTCTGACCGCGAAACTGCAACCCTTGGGTCTGCGGCATATCGCTGAATCGCCTCTTGGAACTCTTCGTATCTGGCTTTGACCTTTGGATCTTCCAGCTGCTGCTTCAGAACAATGTCGGTGCCGCATTTCTCATGATTCTGAGCGAACGCTCCGATTACTGAAAACAAGGCAATTGTTGCGAGTAGAAATTTTTTCATCATCATCTAAATAGTAAATATGGTATTACGGCCACGTTATTCATGCGACCGCTGACGCACA
>JBFHEW010000580.1:0-2567 GCA_041583955.1 Bacteroidia bacterium
CAACGATGCGATGTAGGCGTGGCGCTTGGTCTGCTCGATAACGCCATGTCGTGCATCAACAAGTATGATGGCCAGATTGGCGGTAGATGCACCCGTGACCATGTTCCGCGTGTACTGAATATGTCCTGGGGTATCGGCAATGATGAACTTCCGCTTCGGAGTTGCGAAGTAGCGATAGGCCACATCAATGGTGATACCTTGCTCACGCTCGGCACGCAAACCATCTGTCAGCAAAGCGAGATTGACGTGCTCCTCACCCTTTCTATTGGAAACAGCCTCAATGGCCTCCATCTGATCTTCGAAGATCGACTTGCTATCGTATAGCAACCTTCCGATCAAGGTGCTTTTTCCATCATCAACACTACCTGCGGTGGTGAAACGCAAAAGCTCCATGTCAAGATAGCCGCTGCTATCGTACTTCTCTATTGTTTGTTCTTCAGTCATCTTTTCGAAAATCAAAAATATCCTTGCTTCTTTCTGTCTTCCATGGCAGCTTCAGAGCGCTTGTCGTCAGAACGACCACCACGTTCGGTAACGCGCGTTGAGGCTACCTCATCAATGATATCCTCCAACGTGGATGCGCTGGAAAGCGTAGCTCCGGTGCAGGTAAGGTCTCCGATGGTTCTGAAACGCACCTGCATCTCCTTTACTTCTTCGGTGTCTTTCAACTGCATGAAATCGGCATAGGCGAGCAATGTTCCGTCCCGCTCAAAGCATTTCCTCTTGTGTGTGAAGTACAGACTTGGGATCGGAATTTCCTCCAGCAGAATGTATTGCCATACGTCCATCTCTGTCCAATTGGAAATAGGGAACACGCGGAAGTGCTCTCCCATGTTCTTCTTACCGTTGAAGATGTTCCAAAGCTCAGGGCGTTGGTTCTTTGGATCCCATTGCCCGAATTCATCTCTGTGCGAGAAGAAGCGCTCCTTGGCACGTGCCTTCTCTTCATCGCGTCTTGCTCCACCTATGGCACAATCGAACTTGTGTTCTTCAATCGCGTCCAGCAATGGTGTTATCTGAAGTGCATTCCGGCTGGCGTTCACCCCTTTTTCTTCCACAACACGCCCCTTATCGATGCTTTCCTGAACGGAAGCAACCAACAGCCTGGCGCCAATGCGCTCCACCATCTCATCTCGGAACTCAATGGTTTCTGCAAAGTTGTGCCCTGTGTCGATATGCATCAACGGGAATGGGATCTTTGCCGGCCAAAAGGCCTTACGGGCCAAATGCGTTACCACGATGGAGTCCTTCCCTCCCGAAAAGAGTAGGACAGGGTTTTCAAATTGGGCAGCAACTTCGCGCAGCACGAACATCGACTCGGCTTCCAATTCCCTTAAATGCGTCAGTTTATATGATTCCATGGACTATTGTTTGATCAGCGGGAAAACCGCGTCATAAATTTGTTTGGCACAATCCTCTACCGATCTGCCAACTGTTCGTACATCTAAAAACGGGTTCTCAGGTGCCTCGAAAGGAGCATCCAACCCGGTAAAATTCTTGATCTCTCCAGCGCGGGCCTTGGCGTAAAGCCCTTTCACATCGCGCTTTTCACATTCTTCGAATGGTGTATTCACAAAAACCTCCACCATATCATCGCCCAGAATATCCTTCGCTTGTTGCCGGATGTCCTTTGTAGGACTCACAAAGCAGTTGAGAGTCACTATTCCACAATTGACAAACAGCTTAGACACTTCCGAAATCCTTCTGATGTTCTCTTTACGGTCTTCTTCTGAAAAACTCAGATTGTTGTTGATACCCGAACGGATGTTATCACCATCAAGCACCTGAGTGAGCACGCCTTTTTCGGCAAGCATTCGTTCAAGGGCCACGGCAATGGTGGTCTTACCCGAGCCCGAAAGACCGGTCATCCATACCACCAGACCCTTCTGCTTCAAAAGCACTTCCTTGTCTTTCCGCTGCAAAATGCGGTCAAAGGTTGTGTGAATGTTCTCTGGGATAGCGCTCATTTTGGCGCGCGAAGGTAAGGAAACGCTTGCTTTTAAGCTAATTGACCCTCGCTCCGAATAAAAAAGGCCGCAGCAAATTGCCACGGCCCTTCATAACACGGAAACACTTCCGCGGCTATTTCAAGATCTGAATCTTTTCGGTAATGAGTTCACCCGACCGTGTTCTCATCGAAACAAAATACAATCCATCATCAAATCGTGATAGATCCATCCGTACATGTTCCGTGTGGTCCATGAACAGTTCCAGGTCTGTAGCCAGGTTGGTGACCAGTCTTCCGTCTATTCCGAACAGATCGATGGTGGCGACATCATCCAGATCGACCATCACTTCCAATTCCAGCACTCCGTTTGTTGGATTTGGATAGGCGGTGATTCCATATTCGCCTTCAACCTCCTGACCCATCAACCGCGAATGACAACCACCAAGTTGATCACCATGATCCAAATGGCTTTGAATCTGATCCATTCTCACGCATCTGGTTCTGCCACGATGACAGACCAATGCTTTGTTGTTTCCGCACCGGATGTCATTCACTTCAACGGTCACGTCATCAGTAGCCGTATTTCCAATAAAATCGGTTACGGTAACGGTGTAGGTAG
>JBFHEW010000581.1:0-2559 GCA_041583955.1 Bacteroidia bacterium
GAGAAACACACGCATCTGTATCGGCCGATGGCCAAACGCTTTACTTCACATCCGATAAATCGGGAGAAGGAGGCATGGACATCTTCCGTAGCAAGAGATTGCCAGATGGCCAATGGTCGGTATCGGAAAATCTTGGCGAAGCGATCAATACCAAGTATGACGAGGAAGCCCCATTCATTCATCCAGATGGCAAGACATTGTTCTTCAGTTCGAAGGGTCATAGCAGCATGGGCGGTTACGACATCTTCTTTTCCATTGAAGAGAACGGCAAGTGGTCTACCCCAATGAACGTTGGGTTCCCAATGAATACCGCTGATGACGAGTACTTCTTTGTAATGACCGCTGACGGAAAGCGTGCCTACTACTCTTCCTCTACAGGTGCGGGTATTGGCGGTAAGGATATTTACATGGTACGATTGGATTCGGACAGGGAAGTACCGCTCACCGTTTACAAGGGCGAAATCGTGGCAGATGCTTCCGGCAACCGACCTGCGGACGTGATGATAAAGATAACCGATAACGAAACCGGAGACCTTTTCGGAGTCTATAGGCCACGAGAAGACAACGGAAGGTTCGTGCTTATCCTACATCCTGGTCAGAACTACAACATAGCATATGAGGCCAATGGATATCTGTACAAGTCAGAGAAGCTCTACGTGCCCGAGAACACATCGTATTTCGAGATCAACCGCGCCATACAGCTCAAGCCGATTTCCATACCTGAATAACACACTGGTTCATCAGCTCTTTTTTTACGATTAGATAAGATTCTAATTATTTTATCTTTGGCGCAACTGTGGATTCTGCATACTAATTACATCCATGGTAAGGAACAGGTGAAACTGCCATTCCGCTGTAAAGGGAAATGAAGTATAACTTATCGTTTTTATTGTTCTGGCTGCTGGCGTTTTCAGCCTTGGCACAGCCTTATGGCGATGCCAAGTTCAAACAGAAATTCAACAAGGCCGATGCCTTGGTGTATGATGGTTCCTACATGGAGGCACTTCCGCTGTTGGAAGAGATGTATGCATACGACACCACCAATGCCAACCTCAATTACCTGTTGGGGGTGAGTTATCTGCTTGGGAAAAAAGACCACGATCTGGCCATTAAGCGGTTGGAAAGTGCCACGAAGGATGTCTCTTTGCAGCATAACGAAGCCAACTGGAAAGAGCGAAAGGCTCCAGGTCTGACGTACCTCTATCTTGGTAAGGCGTATCATTTCAAGAATGAATTCGACAAGGCCGTAGCCAACTACTACAATTATCGGTCATACATCGAGATGGATGATGTTGCCACGTACAATAAGGTTCGACTACAGATCCAGTATGCCGAGAATGCGATGGAACTGATCAAGGAGCCCGTGGATGTGGAGATAACCAACCTCGGTCCGAACATCAACACCAAGTATCCGGATTACTGCCCTATTGTCACTGCCGATGGCGAAATACTGATCTTCACATCCAGACGTGCCGGAGGCACCAGCGATACGAAGGATCCTGACGGCAATTTCTACGATGACATTTATGTGTGCAAGCGCCAATCCGATGGAAGCTGGACCAAGCCTCAAAGTATCGGCACGAACATCAATACTGCAGGACATGAGGCGGCCATTGGTCTTTCGCCAGACGGTCAGTTGCTCTTTATTTATAAAGACGACAATGGCGATGGTAACATCTATTTCAGCGAGAACAAGGGAAGTGAGTGGTCGCAGCCTCAGCGTTTAGGTTCCGATATCAATACCACTTCTTGGGAGACCCATGCCACTACAAATTCCACTCAGGATCTACTGATCTTTGTTTCAAACAGAAGTCAGGGGGGCTATGGCGGACGCGACCTCTGGTACAGTAAGAAGCTTCCTAACGGAGATTGGGGGCTTGCAGTGAATATGGGTAGTGTTATCAATACCCAGTATGAGGAGGACTCACCATTCATTACCGCTGATGGTAAAACGCTCATTTTCAGCTCTCAGGGACATACATCAATGGGAGGATTTGATATTTTCAGGTCTGAGTTTGTTGATGGGCAGTGGTCCATTCCGGAAAACATCGGGTATCCGATCAATACGGCCGAAGATGACGTGTTCTTCACCCTGACCCCTGATGGGCGGACCGCTTACTACAGTTCTACCAAGGATGGAGGTTTCGGTGATTCCGATCTGTACAAGCTTCGATTGGCCGAGAGCAGATCCAGCGCAGTTGCAGTTGCCCGAGGGGTGATGAAAGTACCTGCCATGGATTATGCGGATATTAAGGCCAAGATCATTGTAAGCAATGAAAGAGGTGTTCAGGTAGGTACGTACAGACCGAATCAGAGTACCGGGTACTACGTTCTGGTGCTGGAACCTGGCGAATCGTACAAAGTGACCTATGAAGCCGATGGTTATCCTCCTGTTGTCGCTACAGTTCCAGTTGCCTACGAAGCAAGGTACGAAGAAAGCGGAACGGTGATCGAACTCAAGGAGGTGGTCTTCGGAGAAGAGATCCTTGCGATGCAAAGGGAAGCAGAACGACTTGAAAAAGAGAAGGAAGCTGCAAGAGCAAAGGCAGAGGAAGAGGA
>JBFHEW010000582.1:0-2557 GCA_041583955.1 Bacteroidia bacterium
GGGTTTACCGTTCTCTGTTCCAGAAAGGGTGATGTTCATTTTCCCTTCCATT
This sequence comes from Bacteroidia bacterium, assembly GCA_041583955.1. Lineage (GTDB taxonomy): Bacteria > Bacteroidota > Bacteroidia > UBA10329 > UBA10329 > UBA10329. The sequence continues at coordinate 53 of JBFHEW010000582.1, forward strand.
GTCCGGTAGACGATCTTCGAAGGAAAGTCGTTTTCGGGATCCTCGAAAATGGCTGATCGTTCATTCAATTCGGTCAGTTTGAAATAAGCAGTCCTGTCGGTCAATACGGCCACGTAGGTAACCGCATCTTCTCTGAACTCGATCCGTAGGTCTTCCTTGAACACAACGACTCCGTTCTGTGTCACTGTTCCGGTTCCTACGAAGGTGGTGCTGTCTTTCATTTCCCAACTTTCGGTGGTGATTCCAGAAGGATCCGTGGCCTGCCATGTTCCAATGATCCAATGCAGGTCGTGCGCTTGTTGTGCACGTACGGTGATACCCGCCATAAGGATCGCCAGAACAGCTAATATGTGTTTCATCTCAATCTTTGAATGATGGAGGCTGCTTGCTCATGGCGGCCATGAAGGCGGCCGTCAGGTCGTCAGACAGGAGCATGGCGGCATTCCAAACAGCCATATGATGAAGGCCATCTGCTACCGAATGGTCTCTTGTGTGGCGCAATATCTCCTTTGTTCCTCTTACGGAAAGGGGCGATTTCGATGCGATGGTCTCCGCCAGTTTCTGTACTTCGGCCAGCATGGTTTCCTTATCGGAGAAATGATCGTTCACGAGCCCGATCTCCTTGGCTTCCTGCGCACCGACCTTTTTTCCTGTGTACGCCATTTCGGCTACGGCAGCGGGCTTCACGAATTTCGGAAGTCGTTGCAGGGTACCGAGGTCGGCCACCATGCCCATGTCGATCTCCTTGATGGTGAAATAGGCGTCTTCTGAGCAATAGCGCATATCGCATGCGGCAACGATGTCAACGCCACCACCGATGCAGCCGTTATGGATGGCTGCCAGCACGGGTTTCGAACATTTTTCAATGATGTTGATGGAATCCTGTAGATCGTGAATGAAGCGCAGAATGGTCTCGCTACGTCTTCCCGCGCATTCAATGTTCTCCACGTTCTTCACCGACATCAGCATCTGCAGGTCGATACCGGCACAGAACAGTTTGCCTTCGCCAGAAAGAACGGCCACGCGCACTTCGGGGTCCTTGTCGATGTGCTCAAAGATGGCTTTGAGTTCCTTCCATGTGGTTTCGTTGAACGAATTGACCTTTTCTGGGCGGTCAATGACCACGTGGGCAACCTTGTTGCTCACGGTATATTTAAAATGTTGATAGCTCATTTCGTTGTTTTAAAAAAAGGCCGCACAATCTGCGCGGCCTTCGGTGATCAATTCAAGTATTCCGGATCGAGGTTCAGCGTGAGTCGATGGTCGCTGAGCAATCGCTTGGTAAGTGCTATGGATTTGGGCAGTTCGTACTCGAAGAAGTACTCGAAGGCTGCCTGCTTCCCTTTGTAGAAGTTGAGTTCTTCGCCAGATGGGTTCTGAGCCAGTTTGGCCTCTACCACCAAGGCCTGCTTGAGCCACTGCCATGCCACGGCAAGGATACCTGCATTCTCGAGGTACAGCGTGGCGTCTGCCAGGAAAACCTCCGGTGCTTCGCTCTGTGCAAGTCCCATCAGTTTCATGGTCACTTCTTGGAATTTGGTGGCCGATGCACCTAGTTTCTCAGCATACGGCTTCAGTGCGTCTACGGCAAGACCTTCTTTGATGGTTCCTTGCAGCTCTCCACCGAAAGCCATCACGGCAGCTCCCATCTTCATGGTCACTTTACGACCCAAGAGGTCCATGGCCTGAATACCGGTCGTTCCTTCGTAGATCGGATTTATCCGCGTGTCCCTGTAATACTGTTGCAGTGGGAAGTCGGAGCAGAATCCGGCTCCTCCCAGCACCTGCATGCCTTGACTGGTACTCTGCACGCTCATTTCGGCAGGGTACGATTTGGCCATTGGCGTCAACAGGTCCAGCAGCATCTGATACTTCTCCTTATCGGCCCCTTCCGAAACACGGGCAAGGTCGGCATACATGGCGCATTGGCAAACGAGCGCCAAGCTTCCTTCCATTACCGATTTCTGGAACAGCAGCATCCGCTTCACATCGGCATAACCGATAATGAGTTCCATTGGAGATTCCATGTCGCGGTTGGAGTGGGTGCGTCCCTGTGGTCGTTCGTTGGCGTATTCCAACGATGCGTAGTAGGCGGCAGACGAAAGGGCTGCACTCATCATTCCTACGCTGATACGAGCTCCGTTCATCATCTGGAACATGTAGCGCAGACCGTTATTCGGTTCACCGACTAGCCATCCGTGGCAATCGTTGTTGTCGCCCATGACCAGGTGTGCCACCGGGCATCCTTTCATTCCCATCTTTCCTTCAAAACCGGCAGTCACCACATCGTTGGGTACCAACTTGCCGTTCTCCGGACGGTGCTTAGGAACAACGAAAAGCGATATTCCCTTTGTTCCGGCCGGGGCACCATCTATCTTGGCCAACATGAGGTGCACCACATTCTCCACGCCATCGTGGTCTCCGGCAGAAATGAATATCTTCTGTCCTTTGATCCTGTACGAGCCATCGCCCGCTTCGGAGGCTGAGGTGTAAATATCACCCAAC
>JBFHEW010000583.1:0-2556 GCA_041583955.1 Bacteroidia bacterium
GGTACCATTTCTGGAGATGCTCCGGGAAAAATATCCTTCTATACAAGGAATTCTGCTTCCGCCTCATTGTCAGAGCGAATGGTCATCAAGAAGGATGGTAAAGTGGGCATTGGAACTACGGCTCCTGAGGAGATCCTCCACATTGAACGGACCACAGGCGATGCGATTGTGAAGATCGAATCGCCCGGCTCAAGCTACGAGGCAAGATTGGAGGTGCATAAGTTTGGAGGTTTCAGTGCCGGTGTAGGCTATTACGCTGGTAATGCCGATCTGAGGCTAAGAACGAACACGAACAATTCCATCGTGTTTGAGCCGAACGGTACAGAACGTATGAGGGTCAGCAATTCTGGAAACGTGGGCATTGGGACCACCGCACCGGGTTCTAAACTTGATGTGGAGGGAGATATTGATGTGAATGCCAACGGAATCAAGTTCACCGATACGGAAAACAGCAATGCCATCATCGAACTAAGAGCAAGCGACCCTATTTATCCTGACCAAGGCGTCACACTCCGAACGCTCACAAATCCACCATCAGGCGAACCGATCTTCAGGGTGCTATCCTCTGGTGGAGCGGAGAGATTGCGAGTGGAACATGACGGAGCGGTAGCTATGAACAACACCATTCGAATTGAGGGAGGTTCTCCCGCCAATGGAAAAGTGCTTACCGCTACCGACAACTTGGGCAATGCGGTGTGGTCGGACGTTGCCAGTTCAAACGAGCTGATAGACGCGGACGGAGACACCAAGATACAGGTGGAGGAGTCTGCCGATGAGGACATGATCCGATTCGATCTTGCAGGAACGCAGCAGGTCCGTATCAGAACAAATGGTAACGGGGCCCCTATGCTTGAGTTGAATCCGGTCGGTGGTAATCTGTACATCGGAACAGACGTGGGAGTGACGGATGCGGGCTCCTTCAACACGTTCATCGGTCAGTTCGCGGGCGATGCGCACAACACCGGTTCCGATAACACGATGATCGGTTCAGACGCTGGAACAAACAATTCAGGCGGATCCAATAACACGTTCATAGGATCGAAAGCTGGTTTTACCAACACTGGTTCAGGGAATGTTTTCATAGGATCAAGCACTGGCTATTTCGAATCTGGAAACAACAAACTCAATATTCATAATGCCGCTTCTGGATTGCCTCTTATCTATGGCGAGTTTGATAACCGCATCGTGAGAATGAACGGAACACTTGAAGCACGCGAGAGCATTGCCAATAATTCAGAGTTTGTTGCAACCATCAGAAACACAAGCAACAGCGGCTGGGCCAACGGGCTGAAGATAAGGGCCGGACAGAACACCCAATCCACAAACAACCGGCTCATCTCTTTCAGAAGACCGGACGATACGGAGATAGGTGCCGTGCGCCAGATCACCTCCTCAAGCGTGGACTACAACACCACCTCCGATGAGAGGCTCAAGACCAACATCACCCCAACAGCCAAAGGGTTGCAAGACCTGATGCAGATAGAAGTGAAGGATTATGTGTACAAAGAGGACTTGGACAAACCACAGACCGGTTTCATTGCGCAGCAGGTTTATCAACATTACCCCAATGCCGTTTCCGTTGGAGGAGATGATGTCAAGACCGACCCATGGATGATGGATTATGGAAAGATGACACCGTTGTTGGTTAAGGCGGTGCAGGATCAGCAAGAGATGATCGCTTCCCAGCAGTTGCAGATTCAGACCCTTCAGGAACAGAACCGAATGATATTAGAACAACTGGAATCCATTCAGAACCGATAACCTTTCAATTTCTTTTCTATGAGAATCAATAGAACCGCCATTTCGGTAGTGCTAATGCTATTTCTGAGTACGGTAGCATTTGCGCAGTCACCGCAGAAGTTCAATTATCAGGGTGTGGCACGCGACAACGCGGGAAACGTGCTTGCCAATCAGCTCATCGGATTGCAGCTCACCCTTAGAAGCGGCTCGGCCACAGGTCTTGTCGTGTATCAGGAAACACAATCGCGAACCACCAACCAGTTCGGGTTATTCAACATAAAAGTGGGAGAGGGCACCGTGAACTTCGGTGACATGGCCAGCATTTCATGGGGGTCCAATAGTTTTTATCTGCAGGTGGAGTTAGACCCTTCGGGCGGAACCTCATACATCGATATGGGTACGGCCCAGCTCTTATCGGTTCCATATGCCCTTTACGCAGAGACTGCAGGTAACGGAGGAGTTACTGGTCCGACAGGTGCCACCGGTCCACAGGGACCGCAGGGTGTGGCAGGAGCCGATGGAGCAGATGGCGCCACAGGACCCCAAGGTCCGCAAGGAGTTCAAGGACCTACGGGCCCAGCAGGATTGACGGGCGCTACTGGTCCACAGGGACCGCAGGGTGTGGCAGGAGCAGACGGAGCCGATGGTGCCACAGGACCCCAAGGTCCGCAAGGAGTTCAAGGACCTACGGGCCCGGCAGGATTGACGGGTGCGACCGGTCCGCAGGGACCGCAGGGTGTGGCAGGAGCCGATGGAGCAGATGGTGTCACAGGCCCACAAGGCCCGCAAGGAGTTCAAGGACCTACAGGCCCGACA
>JBFHEW010000584.1:0-2553 GCA_041583955.1 Bacteroidia bacterium
CTCCCCGAACGGACTCCACTGTAAATAGCCGGTCTTTTCCGGGGCGGCCCCTTCGCGGAATTCAAAGAGAGACCCGTATTCATTGGTCACCAGACCAAGATTTCTGTTGTACCAATTACGTTGCTGTTCAGGATCCTTGCTTTTGAAGAAGATGCCACCGATTCCTGTAACGCGGCCTTTTTTCTGTTGAGACATGCTGATGCGGTTTCTGTAAAAATAACGTCTCAACACTTGAATCCTATCAGACAAACGTCATCAACCTGAAATGAATCGCCTTTCCATTGCTCAAAGAATGAAAGCAGGTGATCGTGTTGAAGTCGTGTACTTGAAGCGGAAATCTCCTGCAGTTTATCTCGGAAGGTTCTTCTACCGATGCGCTTATTACGTTCGCCTCCGAATTGGTCATAATATCCATCAGACGAGATGTACACGTGATGTCCGGGCTCTAGTTTTACTACCGTTGTTCTGAATTTGCGGTCTGGAGCACCCATGCTTATTCCTCCCTTGTCTGTTCTGTATTCGGCAACGCCACCATCGGTCACTACATAAACCGAGAGGTTTGCCCCGGCAAGTTGCAGTTCGTACGTTTTCTTATTGAAGCTGCAGATCACCATGTCCATGCCATCCTGGATATCGGGGTTTCCGCTTCTGCTCATGTCTTCGTGAAACAACCGGTTGGCATGTTCTAGGATGGTTGCCGGACGCTCGTAGCCAACGAGATTCATGGAGCGTTGCAAGGCAGAACTCGCAAGAATGCTCATGAATGCGCCCGGAACGCCATGTCCGGTGCAGTCGATAACGGAGAAAACGATGTGTTCGGTCGATTCTTCCACCATGTAGAAATCTCCTGATACGGTGTGTAGTGGGCGATACAATACGAACAGTCGGTCCTGCAATTTGGCCAGTACGTTGTCTTTCGGAAGCACAACCTGCTGAATGTTCTTGGCGTAATTAATGGCGTCCTGCATGCTGCGGTTCTGCGCTTCGGTCTGTTGTAAAAGTCCTTCTATTTGAATTTCGTACAGGCGGTTCATTCTACCCAGAAAAAAGTATCCCGTACTGGCCACCATCAATCCTAAAACGGAAGAAACACTTATAAAGAATGGATCTTTTATCACCGGTTCGGCCACGCCCAGACCGGCTCCCATCAATTCCATTATCCCGTTATAGAAAAGCAGTAGCATTACGTTGAAGAAGAATGAAAATAGCAGGTGTCTTCGTTCTTCAAACCCGTAGAATATGAGCGGAATGAAGCTGAGACCGATGAGGAAGTACCTAGGAATGTAGAAACTTGCCTCGTGTACAGACTCTGGCGCAATGGCTCGGATGTGAGCCGAGAACAGCACCACGAAGAGAGGCAAAGCCGTGCTCAGAATGTGCCTCGACAATACACGGTTTCCTATGTAATTGAAGAAAGGTACTGACCATACCACCACCAAAAGCAGTAGAAACCAGTTTACAGAAGTGCTATGCGAACCGCTGGCAAGGAACCCGACAGTAACCACCACGGCCAGACTGAAGATGATTACCGAAACCTGATTTGTGAGGACGATCTTTCGGGAGAAGTATGGATTGTCATCCTCTCGTAGTCCTAGTTCAGAAACGTTTTTCCACGCCTCTGTGAACCAGGTCAGAATGGATTTGCGCGGAAAGGAAAACAGTTTGATGGTACTTATCACGCACTTTCGAACGCGAAAGCGAATGATAGGTTATGCCGTTCACCGAAGAGCTTGGTGAATGCTTTCACTACCGGTTTTCGGAAATGCCTGTAAGCCTGGCTCCGAACGTAGTTTCAGTCTATCAAATGAACATGAGGTGAGACCCGTCTCCTGCGGCTCTTTCGTAAAATCCGCCTACGGTCAACACGCCATCAATATCATCATACAGGTCTTCTTTTTCAAGATGGAACATATCCATGGCCAGTTTGCACGCCCACATTTTGCATCCTGAGTCAGTGAGCATTTCGAGGAATTCATCAACCGGAGGAATGTCCAGTTTGTCCATTTCCTTCTTCATCATGGTAGTAGCCAACGCCTCCATACCTGGCAAACCGCCAAGAATGGTAGGTATGTGCATGGCCGGATTTCCTACTGTGGCCACTCGCAGGTCGTTCAGTTTTTTCTTGTTGATGGCTTCCAATCCGAAGAATGTGAAGAAGATCTCTGCTTCAATTCCTTCCATTCTTGCTCCATTGGCCAAAATGAAACACGCATACACGTTTTCGATGGTTCCTTTTGATAGGATGAGGAGTATCTTCTTTACCGGTTCTTCTTTTGTCTGGCTCATGGCGTTTCTGTTTTTAGATTAAATGCAGCTTACGGGTTTTGGGATTCCAGCGATCTTGGCCGCTTTCTTAAGTGGTCCGTTCGGGAAAAGGGCGTAGAATTCCTTGATGTCGGTAACTCCGCTTTTGCCCACTTTCCTTATGGTCAACGGGTTATCGTTCCTGTATTGCTCCTGGATCCAGTGCAGCACTTCCCAACTCTTGTCGTTCAACGTAACCTCTTCGTTCTTAGCTATTTCCAAGGCTATTTCACGGGTCCATTGATTCAG
>JBFHEW010000585.1:0-2553 GCA_041583955.1 Bacteroidia bacterium
ATCGCATTCTCGTTGGCCTCGGCCCCGCTGTTTATCAGAAACAGGTCGTAATCCGGGTAGCCGCTCAGTTCGCCAAGTGCTGTTGCCAATTGTTGCTGTATAGGAACATGCACCGAATTGGAATAGAAGCCAATGCGCTGCAATTGTTCCGTCAAAGCCTTCACATAATGTGGATGACCGTGCCCGATGGAAATGACCGCGTGACCTCCATATAGATCGAGGTAACGTGTGCCATCTTCGGTAAACACATACACACCTTCCGCCCGAACGGGTGTGATGTCGAATAAAGGATAAACGTCAAACAGATTCATGGCGGCTGACTAAAAATAGGTGGCTTTGAAGTTCAATCCGGTGCTTTCATCGAGCCCGAACATCAGATTCATGTTCTGAATGGCCTGTCCTGCAGCACCTTTCAACAGATTATCAATGATGGAAGTGACGAGTACCTTACCATTCAAATGCTGTACTTGCAAAAGGCCGAAATTCGTGTTCACCACTTGCTTGAGATGAATAGGAGCGGAGCTCACTTCCGTGAAACGGGCATCGCGGTAATGATCCTGGTACAGCGCAAGTAGTTCCTTCTCCGAAAGGTCGCAGGCTGTGTACATGCTGGCAAAGATGCCGCGTGTAAAATCGCCACGGACAGGCAGAAAGTTAATGGCCTCGCTGAATTCGGTCTGTAATCCGGTCACCGTTTCTCCGATCTCGCCCAAATGCTGATGGTTGAAAGCCTTATAGATGGAAATGTTGTTGTTTCGCCAGCTGAAATGCGTGGTGTCTGAGAGCGCCTGTCCAGCTCCCGTGCTTCCTGTAATGGCATGCACATGTACCTCATCGCGAAGCAGACCATTGGCAGCCAAAGGCAACAATGCCAGCTGTATGGCCGTGGCAAAACAACCCGGATTGGCGATGTGGTTCGCTTCGGCAATTTGTTCCCGGTTCAGTTCTACCAACCCGTAAATGAAATCCATTCCCATGAAACGCGCATCGGCCTTCAATCGGAAATCGTTGCTCAGGTCGATGATCTTCGTTTCCGAGCTGAACCGATGCTCTTCTAAAAAAGCCTTCGACTTACCATGTCCCAAACAGAGGAAAACCAGATCAACGTTTGGATTCAGTTCGTCCGAAAATCGGAGGTTTGATGTGAATAGGTCTTGATGCACCGTGCCGATGGCATCGTTGGGCTGCGAACGGCTGTAAACAAAATCAACGTTCACCGAAGGATGCTGGGCCAGACAGCGCAGCAGTTCGCCTGCCACATAGCCTGCACCACCCACTATGCCCACGTTTATCATGATTCCTTCTTGTTTTTGAGCGCTACATGGCGATGAATAAGCATCGGATTGGCCAACATCTTGGTGAATCCTTTCACATCATCGCCAGACCAGCGGTTGTTCATTTCTCCGTATTCGCCAAAACCCGATTTCATCAGGTCGAATGGCGATTCGATGCCCTGCACCACAAAGCGGTACGGAAGCAATTCTACAAACACTTTTCCGCTCACCGTGGATTGCGTGTCTTCCAAGAAGGTTTCGATGTTGCGCATCACGGGTTCAAAATACTGTGCTTCGTGAATGAACATGCCGTACCAGTCGCCTAATTGTTGTTTCCAATGTGCTTGCCATTTCGATAGCGTATGCTTCTCCAAGGTATGATGTGCCTTGATGATGATGGAAGCGGCTGCGGCTTCAAAACCCACACGGCCTTTAATGCCGATAATGGTATCGCCCACATGAATATCGCGACCAATGGCATACGCAGAGGCCAATTTCTCCAGCGTTTGAATAGCCTTTACGGGAGACATCATTTCTTCGTTCAACCCTACCAATTCGCCCTTCTCGAAATGAAGTGTTACGGTTGATGGTTCTGTTTCCGTCAGCGGACTCGGAAAAGCTGAATCGGGCAGCGATAGGTGAGACGTGAGCGTTTCAGCTCCTCCAACGCTCGTTCCCCACAATCCTTTGTTGATGGAGTATTGCGCTTTCTTCCACTCAAGGTCGAGCCCGTGCTTAGCCAAGTATTCAATCTCCTGCATGCGCGACAATTGTTGGTCGCGGACCGGTGTGATGATCTCGATCTCCGGTACAAGCAGTTGGAAAACGAGGTCGAAACGCACCTGGTCGTTGCCTGCACCTGTGCTTCCGTGTGCAATGCGGGTAGCTCCGATCATCTTGGCGTATTCTGCCAGTGCAATGGCCTGATAGATACGTTCTGCGCTTACCGAAAGAGGGTAGGTGTTGTTCTTAAGCACATTCCCGTAAATGAGGTAACGGATGATGTTTCGGTAGTAAGCATCCGTTTCTTCGAGGGTAACATGCGAAGCCACCCCAAGATTGTTCGCTTTCTGGGCAATGACCTCCAATTCTTCGGAAGAAAAGCCACCGGTATTCACAATGGCAGAATGCACTTCGAGACCGAGGTCAATGGCCAGGTATTTGGCACAGTACGAAGTATCGAGGCCTCCGCTGAAGGCTAAAAGGACTTTATTGTTTTTCATCTGGTATTGATTTCAGAGCTGGTTTGAGAAACGGGAAGGTGTCGAGTTTGCGTTGA
>JBFHEW010000586.1:0-2548 GCA_041583955.1 Bacteroidia bacterium
CTGTCATGCTGTTTGATTATTTGGATTTCTCGATCGAACGGTTGTCGGATCTATAAAGAAACCAGATTCCGACCGTTCTTCCTTGCCTTAGAAGTAGGAATTTGGTACGAGCGGCAAATCGCTGTTGCATCTATGATTTCGGATTGATGGGGCAATTTGCATTTCAAACTCAATTGGGCCAAGTAGCTACTGGCTCAAACGAGTAAGTCAGAAGAACGCAATTGCAGTCGAAGCGCTGACGGTCTCGGGTACCCTGGAATCAATTACTCGCCAACATCAGTGTGAAAATATCTCTTTGGCTTCAGCTACTAACTGATTTTCAGTCATACTGTGTGCCGGATGCACTCCTTTGAGTTTCGAAGCCAACTTCGTGTCGGATTCTATCCGCTTCTTCAATTGAATCTTCATTCCGCTTGGGCCAATGACAACCAGTTCATCAGTCTCATTCAACAGGGCGATCAACCTTTTCAAATACGATTCCACTTGTTGGTTTCTTCTTTCTTTCAGCTTCCTTTCGTTGCTGAGGTGCTGGCTGCCCATGAAGCTACCTTGTTCTCTTCCCTCAGTTGGTGATACTTCTATTTCTGAATCTACTACAGAAACAAAGGACTTGTCGTCTTTCAAGGTTACAATGATGGCTTTGGCGTTATCGATCCATACGCATGTCTGTGTTTTCATGAGGTCTATTTTGGTCCGTAAGTCTATCAACTCAGTTAAATGCTAACCCTTCATGGGCTTCATTTTTCATGATCGAAATTATAGCAAGCCGAATTGCGCTTATGTGATCTGCACCTTGGTTCCGTATGATTTTAGTCATCTTTAAATAATTCCCATCGCTACTCGATCCTTGTTGGTTTGGTATTCCTTTGGTCATGCACCTGATCATATGGCGAGTGATTGAATTGATCCCGTGTTTACATGCCTGGAATGAGAATCTGAAAACTGATTTGCATAATGCTTGTGGCTTAAGGTTTTACATTTGTTGCCCAATTCAATGGAATGAGCACAGAAAGGTCACAGCAGTTATTTGAAAAGGCGAAAACTCTTTTCCCCGGAGGCGTTAATAGTCCGGTTCGGGCATTCGGCAGCGTTGGTGGTACCCCTCGTTTCATTACAAAAGGAAAAGGAAGCAGGGTTTGGGATGCTGACGGAAACGAATACATCGACTTCTGCGCCAGCTGGGGGCCTTTGATCTTAGGCCACGCCAACGGTAAAATTGAGAATGCCATCATCGAAGCAGTGAAGAACGGTCCGTCATTCGGAGCACCCACCGTTCAAGAGAACGAATTAGCCGATCTGATACTGTCAAACCACAGCTACATCGAACGTATCCGTTTTGTAAGTTCAGGAACGGAAGCCGTGATGAGCGCCATTCGACTGGCACGCGGCTACACCGGACGGAACAAGATCATCAAGTTTGAAGGCTGCTACCACGGGCATGTCGATTCGCTTCTTGTGAAGGCGGGCTCTGGACTTGTGACCTTCGGTAATTCGAGTTCGGCAGGGGTTCCGAAGAGTTTTGTGGATGAAACCATCGTCATTGCGTTGAATGATGAGGAAGCGGTCAAAGCGGCATTTGAGGAATTCAAAGACGAGATAGCAGCGGTGATCATCGAACCGATACCTGCCAATAACGGACTGCTTTTACAGGATGGAACATTCCTTCGGGCATTGCGCGAGATCTGTTCTGACGAGAAAGCGCTGCTCATTTTTGATGAGGTGATAAGCGGATTCCGAGTTGGTTTTGAAGGAGCTGCAGGCCTTTACGGCATCAAGCCGGACATCATCACCTTCGGGAAGATAATCGGAGGTGGAATGCCGGTAGGTGCCTTTGCCTCAAGCGAGAACATCATGAACGCCATCGCTCCCCTCGGCCCTGTCTATCAGGCCGGAACGCTTTCCGGAAATCCGGTGGCCATGGCAGCAGGGAAAGCTGCATTGGAGCAGTTGCTCGAGCCAGGATTCTACGCATCAATGGAAGCAAAGACCAAGAAATTGGTGGCTGCCGTTCTGGAACACGTGGAAAAGAAAGGTCATAAGGTGAGAATGTTCTCAGTAGGTTCCATCTACTGGATCGCATTCTCAGACCGTCCCAGCATAAGAACATCAGCAGAGATAGATGCGGAGAGCATGAACATTTACCGCACATTCTACCATGCGTTGCTTGATAACGGATTTTACATCGGGCCATCGGGCTACGAGGTTGGTTTTGTGAGTGCCGCACATACAGAGGAGGAAATTGAGGAGGCCGCCAGGATCATAAATCTTGCTTTGGACAAGGCGTTGGCTTGAGACACCTGCCGCTCATCATCATTGCCTTACTCCTATGGGGGTGTAGCCAGCCACCGAAAGGGAAATCGGTACTCATCTCCATGTACTACCCGAATAACGACTATCAGCGTTGGTTGCTGCATTTTGATAGCACGCTTACCTTCTATCAGGCGTATGGCATGACGGCAGATTCGCTCGATGGGGTTCTGTCCCGAGTTGATGGCATGATCCTTACAGGAGGGAAAGACGTGCATCCATCTCTTTTCGGTAAGGACTC
>JBFHEW010000587.1:0-2544 GCA_041583955.1 Bacteroidia bacterium
CAGGATCGAATTCCCCTCCTGCTCTGCTCTACCCGAACGACCGATACGGTGCATGTAGTTCTCTGGGAAGTTGGGCACATCGAAATTGATGACATGCGATATCAACTTAAGGTCCAGACCTCGGGCCATGACATCCGTGGCTATCAGCACCCTGTGTTTCCCATCGTTGAATTGCTCAATGGACCTGATCCTGTAGTTCTGCGATTTATTGGAGTGGATAACCCCCATTTCTCTACCATACTTCTCGTCCAATGCATCGAACAAGCGGTCGGCAATCTTCTTACTCGGAACGAATACCAGCACTTTTCTGAACTCCTCCTTATTTCGAAGCAGGTGCGCAAGCAGATTCACCTTCGTATAGAAATTCGGTACAGCATAGCAGCTTTGCGAAATGTTGTCGAGTGGGGTTCCGCTCACCGCAATGGATATCCGTTCGGGCTTAATGAAATTCTCATCAATGAGCTCCGAAACTTCATCGGTCATGGTGGCTGAGAACATGATGTTCTGCCGTTTTTCCGGAAGCAGTTCGAAAATATTGTTGATCTGAAAGCGGAATCCGAGATCGAGCATCACATCCACCTCATCAATCACCAGTTTCTTCACTGCCTTGAGGTTCGCTGCCCTAGCCACTGCCAGATCGTATAATCTTCCGGGGGTGGCAACCAGAATGTCGCAACCTTCGGCCAACAGGCCTGCCTGTGTGTTGATGTTCGTTCCTCCATAGATGCCCAGTACGCGGACACTGAGATATGATGCATACTGCTCTATCTGTTCTACCACCTGAAGCACCAATTCGCGGGTAGGCACAAGAATGAGCACGGTTGGATTGAGTTGCTTGGTGAACTTCCATTGCTGCAGAATGGGCAGCATATAGGCCAAGGTCTTTCCAGTTCCGGTCTGGGCAATGCCCACCACATTCTTTCCGGACATGATGATGGGGAACGCCATTTCCTGAACAGGAGTCGGGCGCTCGAAACCGAGTTCATCGATTCCAAGTCGCAGTTGCTTGTTCAGGTTTATTTCGTCAAATGAATCCATGGGCCACTTTAAGCCGCAAAGCTAACGCTATTCAAAACGTACTCCCTATAAACCTTCCTCCATTTTGCATATGGGCCTAATCGATCGGCTCGTATTTTTCCCTACACGCCTCAATGCATGGATAATTGAGGATGAGGTTTGCGCCTTGCATCTCAAACGTCAGTGGGAAATGTGCCACCGGACAACCATCCACGTTGATGGTGGAATCCGCAACGGAGTAAGTTCCAGTTGACCCAGTGCCAACTTCAGTTCCCATGGTGCAAATGGATCCGTTTGAACTAACGGTGCCATCCAAGAAGAACGACACGGTCTTATCGCTCGAAACGGCTTGAAACGTTCCGCTTCCATCGCCTGGGTCGGCAAGCACGGCTATCAATTTCCAAGAATGCTGCAGGTCAGGGTTTCCGTCTTCTTCCTTCTTGCAGGAAGAGAACAGAACAACCATTGTCAAAATGGTGAATATCTGATTCGTTTTCATATATATCAAGGTGTTTTCAGTGCATTTCAACGACAATATCTTAACCGTATTGTACCTGCTCAAATTTAACCAATACGCTACCTTCGCTACATGAAGAAGGCTGTTTATTACGTAGGTGCCCTGCTGTTGATGTACTTGCTTGTTACAATGATCGTTCCCGGGGTGATTGACGACAAGTTCAACCCGGTGATTGACAAAGGACCGTATGCCGTTACCGAAAAGGCACAGGCGCTTTTCACCGATCTGGATTTCGTTGGCGACCTTCATTGCGATGCACTTCTCTGGGACAGGGACCTCCTTAAAAGGAACGAACAAGGACAAGTGGACATTCCGAGAATGTTGGAAGGGAACGTGGCGATGCAGGCGTTCACCATCGTTACAAAATCGCCCAAAGGGCAGAACATGCAGCAGAACACGGGCGAAACCGACAACATCACCTCCCTGGTGATCGCACAAGGCCGCGGCATCGATAGCTGGTTCAGCCTGTACGATCGCGCCATTGATCAATGCCAAGCATTGCATCGGTTTGCCGAAAAGTCGGACGGTAAATTCGTGGTGATACATGACAGGATGGAATTCGAGCAATTCCTCAAGGCCCGAAATTCCAACCGTGAACTGGCTGCCGGATATTTAGGCGTAGAAGGCGGGCATTGCCTGGAAGGAAACCTTGAGAACGTAGACCGATTATGGGAGGCCGGAGCAAGGATGATGGGCCCAACACATTTCTTCGATAACGAATTGGGCGGTTCGGCACATGGCGTGTCTGGTGCCGGCCTCACCGATTTCGGAAAACAAGTGGTGAAACGAATGAATGAACTCGGAATGATCATCGATGTGGCGCACTCATCCGAATCCATCATTGACGATGTACTGGCCCTTACCACCAGACCGATCCTTACCTCGCATACAGGAGTAAAAGGAACGTTCAACTCACCACGCAACCTGTCTGACACGCATTTGAAAGGCATTGCCGCCACCAACGGACTGATCGGTATTGCATTCTTTCCCGAGGCGATCGGGGGTACCTC
>JBFHEW010000588.1:0-2527 GCA_041583955.1 Bacteroidia bacterium
AACCATTATCGGGGCCAGTGTGGTCTGGTCGACAGATAAGGGACGGGGTGCAGCAACCGATTTTGATGGTAATTTCAGTCTTCAGCTTCCGGCCGGTGCGCAGAAAATAATCATCACCTCTATCGGATACGAGACGCAGACTGTGCCTGTTGCCGTAAAAAGCGGTGAGACCACCACGGTCAATATATCGTTAGGAATGGAGTCGGAGCAACTTGAAATGGTGGTTGTTTCTGCCGGTAAGTTTGAGCAGAAGATCGAAGACCTTACTGTTTCCATTGCTGTCATTAAGCCGGACATCATTGATAGCCGAGGGTCCACCTCTGCAGAGGATGCCATAGAACAGACACCTGGTCTTACCATAGTCGATTCTGAGCCGCAGATGAGGGGTGGAAGTGGCTACAGCTTCGGGGCCGGTTCACGTGTTACCTTATTGGTAGATGACCTCCCGATCCTATCTGGCGATGCAGGTAGACCAAGTTGGGGTTTCCTGCCCACCGAAAACCTGGAGCAGATCGAGGTGATAAAAGGAGCGTCATCCGTACTGTACGGCTCCTCTGCTCTTAATGGTATCATCAACATCCGTACAGCCTATCCTAAAGACAAGCCGAAAACGAAGATCAACATCTTTGCCGGGATGTATGATATACCTGGCGAGAACGACCGTAATTGGGACAATCAGAGCGACCTCCCACTATACGGTGGACTAAACTTCTTTCACTCTAGAAAAGCTGGACAATGGGATATCGTAGTAGGAGGAAACGCGTTCTTGGACAATGGTTATGTTGGTCCAGAGCCTGTTGACACTGTGATTCGCGGCCAAGGAAGGGTGATGGATGTGATCGAGGATGACAATGGGAATCCGATCGATACCGCATATACAAAGCCGATACGCGAATATTCCAACAGAATCAGGTTCAATGGTAACATCAGAAGACGCTCAAAGAAGAATTCAGGTCTGGCGTATGGCCTGAACTTCAATGTCATGTATTCGAGAAGTGCCGGTAGCAACCTGTGGCTCAATGCGAATGAAGGAATCTTCCTGCCTTTCGGTGGAGCCATCACAGAAACGCTTCAGACCACGTACAACATCGATCCGTTTTTCACTTACTCCGGAACACAAGGTTCTCGACACACATTTCGCACAAGGGTTTTTCATCAGAACAATGACAACGACAACGACCAAGGTAATTTGAACTACGTGTTCTTCGGGGAGTATCAGTACGGTCATCGGTTCCAGAACATCAAGGATTTCACTATTACCGTTGGGGCCATGGGGCAATATTCTTTCTCCGAAGCAGATCTGTACGCAGGTAACGAGAATGCCGATGGTAAGAACAACTTCACAAATGCGGCAGCCTATGTTCAGTTGGACAAGAAATTCTGGAATCGCGTGAACGTTAATGGTGGTGCGAGATTCGAGTACTTCTCAATCAATGGCAACGACACCATTATTCGCCCGGTATTCAGGATCGGTGCCAACACAAGACTTTGGAAGGAGGGTTATCTTAGGGCGTCATTTGGCGAAGGATTCCGATTCCCGACCATTGCAGAACGCTATATTTTCACCGTAGTTGGAGGACTTCCAATCGTTCCAAACCCGGACATTGAACCAGAAAGGAGTTATGCAACAGAGGTCGGTCTCAGACAGGGCGTGAAGATCGGTAAGTTCCTCGGTTACCTTGATGTGGCCGGTTTCTATCAGTTCTACGACAATTTTGTCGAATTCAATGCTGGCAACTTCGGACCATCCAATGGGCCATTCGGAAGATTGGCGTTCAAATCGCTCAACACAGGTGACGCTAGAGTCTACGGTGCAGATGTTTCCTTGATCGGAAATGGACAGTTCACCCCTTGGTTCGGTATGAATGTTCTGCTTGGCTACACTTATGCTCGTCCAGAAGCTGTAGATCCGAACTTTGTTTTCGGTACGGACAGCTTAGGGGCCGAACTTACCCAATTCAGTACCAGCTCAGCAGTTCCAAGCCTTGGTTTTGCTCCTACTCCTGAGCAGCAGGCTGCTTACGATGCCGCAGTAGCCGAGTACGAAAGGTATCCGGTACTCAAGTATCGTTTCGAGCACTTGGTCAATGCCGACATCGAATTCATGTTCACCATTCAGAAGAAATGGAAGGTATCTGTTGCAGCTACTTACCGTTACTACAGCTACATGAAGAATGTTGATAAGATATTCTATCAGGTCGATCCGCTTTTCGGTTGGGGAGCTGTTGACTTCAGAGAGTCGAATACCAAAGGAGATCACGTATTCGATCTCCGTGGTTCGGTCGATCTTACGGAGAACATCAAGCTTGGAGTTGTTGTCAAGAATGTTGCGAATCGTGTATATGCTCTTAGACCACTGAAGGTGAATGCACCCCGTACAACTCAGATACAGCTAAGTGTAACATTTTGATTTACGTCACGAAACTATCAATTGTGCTTTCAGAAAAATTCTAACCTTTGATGCCATTACCAACATGAAAAGGAATAATGGCAAAGACAAGGAAAAGAACAGTTGAAAAACTAACGG
>JBFHEW010000589.1:0-2526 GCA_041583955.1 Bacteroidia bacterium
AGCTGGCCAGACAAGAAGAAGTCGTTGGTCATGACCGGAAAAGTCGTGAATAAATACCCGGATGATATTGGGAATAACTTCTACCATGCTGAGGCATTGGTTGAAAACGGCAATCGTACAGAAGCCAAGAATTTCCTTCTGAGAGCACTTTCCATTCAACCCGATGATGAGTATCTGTTGGAAGACCGGGCACTGCACCTTCAGGCCAAGCGAATGTTGAAGCAAATTGAAGGCCACTAATACCAAAGACCGTGTCTTGGCACGTACCTTAGCCGCATGTCGGCAGAAAAGAAGACCCATCCTCAGGTAAAATCGAAGTTACATCCACGTAACAAACATCGGAACCGATACGATTTCGGGCAATTGATAGATACCTGCCCAGAGCTTAAGCCATTCGTAAAACCGAACCGGTACGGAGACGAAAGCATCGATTTCTCTGACCCGGATGCCGTTACCACGCTCAATAAGGCCTTACTCAAACATCATTATGGTGTTGACAACTGGTTGATTCCTGAAGGATATCTGTGTCCACCCATACCTGGTAGGGCCGATTACATCCATCACATTGCCGATCTTTTGGCAGAAAGCAACTACGGGAATACGCCTACCGGGGATCAGGTTGTGGTGCTTGACATTGGCGTAGGTGCCAACTGCATTTACCCGATACTTGGTTGCATTGAATACGGTTGGTCGTTTATTGGAACCGATATCGACCCTGTTGCCGTGAACAACGCAAAGGCAATTGTGCAAGCCAATGAGGTTCTGGCACGTGGCATTGATATTCGCCTGCAACCGAACCCGAAGGATGTGCTTTACGGGGTCATTCGGGTGGAAGACCGAGTGGATCTTACCATTTGCAACCCGCCTTTCCATGCGTCCGAATCGGAAGCAACGGCCGGAACGGAGAGGAAATTGAAGAACCTGAAGCTGCATAAAGCAGATACGATCGAAAGGAATTTTGGCGGAAAGAACGGTGAACTGTGGTGCGAGGGAGGCGAGAAACGGTTTATCCGGAATCTGATTCACGAAAGCAGGAAGTTCTCCAGCTCGGTGTTCTGGTTCTCAACACTCGTATCGAAGCAATCGAACCTGAAATCGATCCATGGCGCACTCAAAGCCGCCCAAGCGGTTGAAGTGAAAACCATTCCTATGGGGCAGGGCAATAAGAGTAGTAGAATTGTTGCGTGGACCTTTTTGAGTCCACATCAACAACGGAACTGGCGCGAAACCAGGTGGAAAACGGTTTAGGACAACTTACGCTGAGAAACCCGCAGCAGCTTCATTTTCTCTTCCAACGCTTCCACTTCGGCCTTTAAACCCTCAATGTTCTTCTGTGCGCTGATAAGCAACGGATTGTCTGGCTTGGCATTGGCAAAAAAGGCCATGTTGTTCTCATACTTCAACAGCTCGTCTTTCTTTTCACGGAGCATTTTCTGCACGAAATGCTGTTCTCGCTGAAGTTGGTCTGCTCCGTTATCTCCCTCAACCAATCGTTCTACCTTATTCTTAAAGCGGACTTTGGCCACCTGGTCCCTATCCATTTTAAGTTGTGCATACAGCTTTTCTATGGCCTTGTCGTATTCAGCCGATATCCGTTTGACGTCATGTTTCGGAACATGATCGATTGCTGCCCATTCGGCTGCCAGACCTTTGATGATCTGCAGCCCCTCTTCCTTGGAGCCTTCGAGTTTGGTTTCCTGGATCTTGACCAATAACTCTTCCTTTGCATTGAGATTGGCTGCCTGCCGGTCCTCCATCCCATCAAACCATTCCTTCTTACGCTGAAAGAACTCATCGCAGATCGCTCTGAACTTGCTCCAAAGCTTGTTCTCGTCACGCTGCCCTGCCGAACCTACCCGCTTCCAATCGTTCTGTAAGCGCTTGAACTTATCGGTCGTCTCCCTCCACTCGGTGCTGTCTTTCAACGCCTCGGCACGCTCAATGAGCTTCTCCTTCTTCTCCTTGTTTTCCTTGAACCCTTCACGGGCTTCGCCAAAAAACTCCTTCTTCTTGTCGAAGAACGTATCAATGGCCTGCTTGAATTCCTTCCAGACCTGGTTGTTGAATTTGCGCTCAACCAACCCGACCGATTTCCAATCTTCACGAAGCTTATTCACCTCTTCTGTGGCCTTATTCCATTTTCCAATGGAATCGTGGTCTTCGGCAGCCAATTCAAGAACACGTGCTACCATCTCTTTCTTGGTTTCCAGATTCGACTCCATCGAATCTTTGCGCTCAGAGTAGAAATCCTGGATCTTCTTGTGCAGCACTTTCAACGCCTCGAAATAACGGTCGTTGAGCGCTTTGAACACTTCTGGCTTTACCGGACCAGCTTCGTCCCACTCTTCTTTGGCGGCTGCAAGAATGAACTCAACATCTTTTATCTTCTCTGCTGTTTGAAGCTCTTCCAACTTCTTTACAAGCGCATCACGGATTTCAAGGTTCTTTGCAAGGTCGTACTCCTTCAGTTCCTTGTTGATGGTGATATTGTAGTAGAATCGGTCGATCTCTGCTTTGTATTCCTGA
>JBFHEW010000590.1:0-2524 GCA_041583955.1 Bacteroidia bacterium
ACAACCCATTTTCTCTGTTGATGAAATGCGATTCAGCATAGCCGGTTTTCTCGAACGGATCATGGACGATCAAGATTATCAGGATATGTTTCGGAGCGCCTACGGCAGGCCTGCCGATGCGTTCGGGATAACGCGTGCCATTGCCAGTTTTGAACGGACGCTGGTGAGTGGCGATTCCCGTTTCGATCAATTTCAATACAAGGGCGATTCCAACGCTCTTTCCGAACAGGAACAGCGCGGTATGGAGCTCTTCTTTTCAGATCAGACGAGTTGTTCCAATTGCCATGAGGCTCCACTTTTCACCAATTACGGATTTGAGAATGTAGGACTCTATCTTCATTACCCCGATTCGGGAAGAGCCCGTATTTCGCACGAGCCGGCAGACAGGGGTAAATTCAAGGTACCAACCCTTCGCAACGTGGAATTGACCGCGCCATATATGCACGATGGAAGCATGCAGACCTTGGAAGAGGTCGTGGCGCATTTCGATGCAGGAGGCGTAGGTCATCCCAATCAGAACGAATGGGTACGACCGTTACAGCTTACAACCCAGCAAAAAGCCGACCTGGTGGCTTTTCTGAAAACGTTGACCGATGCTACCTTCATCTCCGATCAGGACTTTTCAGATCCTGATTGAACTGTTAGTACAATTGTGACACTTATCACTACAGGGCGGTATGGTGTCAGTAACTTTGTCGGCAGATAATCAAGAATGGAAATATTCGGCTGGGCAATGGCAGTAGTAATAGGTCTCACACTGGGACTGTTGGGTGGAGGAGGCTCCATTCTTACAGTTCCGGTACTGGTCTATCTCTTTGCATTGGACCCGGTGACCGCTACAGGATATTCGCTTTTCATCGTGGGGCTTTCCTCGCTTTTCGGGGCATTCAGCTATTGGACGTCCAAGCTCATTGACCTCAAAGTGTCTGCCATCTTCGGTTCGGCATCCATTGCCGCGGTATACCTGGCCCGAAGGGTCATCGTACCTTCCATCCCTGACGAAATGTTCCGGATAGGGGAGGTGGTTATAACCCGGGATGCCGGAATCATGGTGCTGTTTGCGCTTCTGATGTTGGCTGCATCTTACTCCATGATAAAAGGTGGAGTGAAGGAAAACGGAGTCAAGGCACCGGTCAAGTACAACTACCTGAGTTTGTTATTGCAAGGGGCCATTATTGGGATATTGGTTGGTTTGGTAGGCGCAGGAGGAGGTTTTCTCATCATTCCAGCGTTGGTAATGTTCTCCAAACTCCCCATAAAAACTGCCGTTGGAACATCGCTTTCCATCATTGCCGTCAATTCGCTTATCGGCTTTATAGGCGATCTGCAGACAAGAACCATGGATTGGCGATTTCTGTTGCTTTTCACCGCATTGGCCGTGGTTGGGATTCTGGCAGGAACCAAGCTTGCCTCATTCGTTCCAAGTAAAAAGCTGAAACCGGCCTTCGGTTGGTTCGTGTTGGTAATGGGTGTTTACATTCTCGCAAAAGAAACCTTATTTTGATTTTAAACAGTTAGACGTGAAAATAGAACAGTTATATACAGGATGTTTGGCCGAAGCGGCATACTATATCGAGTCTGAAGGAGAAGTGGCCATTATCGACCCCTTGCGCGAAACGGCTCCGTACCTGAAGATGGCAGAGGAGAACAATGCCAAGATCAAGTACATCTTTGAAACCCACTTCCATGCCGACTTTGTATCGGGCCATGTGGATCTGGCCAGAAAATCGGGAGCAACAATCATTTATGGTCCAACCGCAAAGACCGGATACGATGCACATATTGCTGAGGACAACGAGGAATTCAAAGTGGGAAAACTCACCATACGCGTGCTTCATACACCGGGTCACACGCCAGAATCTTCTACCTATCTGCTTTTTGATGAAAATGGAAGGGAACATGCCATTTTCTCTGGAGACACCCTCTTTATCGGAGATGTGGGTCGTCCGGACCTGGCTGTGAAATCGGACCTTTCGCAGACCGATCTTGCCGGAATGCTTTACGATTCGTTGCGTAAGAAGATCATGCCTCTGCCGGATCATGTCATCGTTTATCCCGCTCATGGTGCAGGTTCTGCCTGTGGTAAGAATATGAGTAAGGAAACCTTTGATACCCTTGGGCATCAGAAAGAAGTGAACTACGCACTACAGGAAATGACCAAGGAGGCTTTCATTGAAGAGGTCACCGAAGGCATTCTCCCACCGCCTCAATACTTCCCGAAAAACGCCCTCATCAATAAGACCGGATATGGTTCGGTGGATGACGTAATGGACAAGGGAAACACACCGCTCTCCTTGGAACGATTCAAGCAGCAGATGAACAACGGTGCACTTGTGCTGGACACGCGCCAGCCGCAGGATTTTGCAAAAGGATTCGTGCCCGGTGCATTGAACATCGGAATCCGGGGCGGATTTGCTGTCTGGTTAGGAACCCTGGTTCAGGACATCAACCGACCGATCATACTTGTGGCAGATAGAGGAACCGAAGAGGAAGTGGTGCTCCGCTGTTCCCGTGTAGGGTACGA
>JBFHEW010000591.1:0-2524 GCA_041583955.1 Bacteroidia bacterium
GGTGTTTCAAATGCCAGGCGAAATGGGCTGGACGCTTACCGTACACGTTCACGACCACGTGAATGGGGGCGAAGGCGAAGTGACGCTACCATTGGTGGTAAAGAACCCGGACCCGACTCGGACCAGGGTGGTCACTCCACTCAACAGCTCCTCCAGTAGGTTGGTCATTTCGTATGTTAAGCCTGTTGACCCGAAGGTGGGAATCAACGATTTTGAGATCACGTTGCACGCTAGGGAAACCATGATGTCGTGGCCAGGAATCGAGAATTATACGGTGGAGATCGAGCCCGAAATGCCATCAATGGGACATGGTTCTCCCAATAATGTGAATCCTACACATACATCCAAGGGGCACTATGAAGGCTCTGTCAATTTTACCATGACCGGACTTTGGAGAATCAATCTCACGATCATGGATGGCACTACAGTGGTCGATTCAACAGCTTACTTCGAGGTTACCCTTCAGTAAGAGCGATGAAAGATCTGGCTTACGGAGTCTTCTTCACGTTGATGGCTTTTTCGGCTGTTGCCCAAGAACAGGATAGCATTCTGTTCTATAACAAAGGCAACATCGCTGAGAAGGTATTTGATGTGGAGGAGATTCTCGTTCGGCCAAGTTGCGCCTGCGTTGGAGAATGCAGTTGCGCCACGAAGGCCGAAGACAACTATTCTGATAACCGCTTTTCCTGTACCGATGCCATTCTTGCCAAGAACGGTCGGATCGAACTCATGAAACGAGGCGGGTTTGCGTTTGAGCCAGTGCTCAACGGCATGGCTTCAGACAGACTGAATCTGACGATTGATGGTATGAAGATTTTCGGTGCCTGCACCGATAAGATGGACCCCGTCACTTCTTACGTAGAACCGAATAACATGAAATCCGTGTCCGTGCAGCATGGTTCATCGGGCAGCCTGTTCGGTTCCAGCTTGGGTGGTTCTGTGAATATGGAGACAAATGGCGCCACCATCAATCCGAACAGGCCGCTAAGTGGCGAGGTCGGTGCCGGATTCCAATCGGCAGCGTTGGGAGCCAATGCGCTTTTCTCGCTCAATTACAGTCGCGCCAAATGGGCCATTCGGGCAAACGGTGTTTACCGGAGATTTCAGAATTATCGGTCGGGTGGCGGCAAGGTCATCGATTTCACGCAGTTCGAGAAATGGAATGGAGCCGTTTCTGCCAAGTACATGCCTACCGATATGGACGTGATCCGATTCGATTTCATCATGGATGAAGGTTACAACATCGGCTATGCCGCCTTGCCTATGGATGTGCTTTTTGCCAAAGCGAAGATCTATGGTCTAACCTATCAGCATTATCCATCTCAAACGTGGTTCCAAAAATTTGAAACGAAGGTCTACGCCAATACCGTACATCATTCGATGGATGATACGAAGCGACCGAACGTGGTGATGCACATGGATATGCCGGGCTGGACCACAACCTTTGGCGGCTATGCCGATGGAAGGATGAAGTTCGGGAAACATGAACTGATTGCCCGATTGGACGGTTATCATACCAACGCACGGGCGGAAATGACCATGTATCCGAACAACGAGGCACCCATGTTCATGCTTACGTGGCCTGATGTGGATAAGCTGGATTTCGGTCTTTTCCTTCAGGATGATATCAGATTCAACGCTGACCGTAGTCTGAGTTACAGCATTCGGCTCGAGTATTTGAACACATCTGTCATGGATGAGTTCGGGGTGCAGCAGGCAGCCGTTTTCAATCAGGATGTTTCCAAAACCGACCACCGGTTGTTGAAGAACTTCAACATCAGCTACATGGAAGTGCTTGGTAAAGGATTCTCGGGATGGCTTACAGCCGGATTCGCAGAACGGGCACCTTCGGTCACTGAGCAGTACGCCTTCTACATTTTCAATGCGTATGATGGTTTCGACTACATCGGATATCAGAATGTACGGAACGAGAAAGCGCTACAGGCCGACCTGGGATTTGAGTACGGAAGCAAGCGTTTCAATGCGCGCGCCACGGGTTTCTACTATCACATTTACGACTACATTCTTGGAGCGATCGATCCGGCATTGGATGCCATGACCATCGGGGCCAATGGCGTCAAGGTCTCGCAAAATCTCGATTGGGCTTACATGACGGGCGGAAATGTAGAGTTGAGTTATTCTCCGCTGAAGGTTCTCACACTTTCCAACACATCATCCTATACCTACGGAAACACGTTTCAGGGCGATCCGTTGCCACTTGTTCCTCCGTTCAAGAATGTGAGTGCCATCAACTGGTCGCACAAGAAGGGATTTGTGCAACTGGAGTGCGAAGCAGCGGCCGATCAACCACGCATCAACACGGAATTCGGAGAAATGAACACGCCAGCATATGCCATTCTCAACCTCAGGGCGAGTTACTTCTTCCCTTTGGGAAAGAACCGACTTACGTTGAACGGAGGAATCGAAAACCTACTTGACAACAATTACCGTCAGCACCTTGATTGGGGAGGCATTCCGAGACCGGGTGTTAACGGCTACCTGAATGTGAGTTTCACGTTCTGAC
>JBFHEW010000592.1:0-2508 GCA_041583955.1 Bacteroidia bacterium
CCTTGGTGAGCCGTTACCTCACCAACAAGCTAATGTCACGCATGCCCATCCTCAACCGTTGGAACTTTAATCACAGAAACATGCGAATCTGTAATACTATGGAGTATTAATCCAAATTTCTCTGGGCTATTCTCCTGTTGAGGGTAGGTTGCATACGCGTTACGCACCCGTTCGCCGGTCGCCACCATCCGAAGACGTGCTGCCCCTCGACTTGCATGTGTTAAGCCTCCCGCTAGCGTTCATCCTGAGCCAGGATCAAACTCTCCATTGTAAGTTTGATGTTGCTCGGTAAACCGAGCGATTCCTGACAAGATCATTGACTCGCCTACATAAGTAGGACTTTGAATTTTTGCTTGCTACCTATCTTCCAATATTTTCAAAGAACGAATTCACTTTTAATCCGGTTTCTTAGTCCGGCTTAATTCCCTGTTTTCGTAAACGGGTCGGCAAAAGTACTAATGTTTTTAATCCCTGCAACATCTTTGAAAAATATTTTCGAAGACCTGTTTGCTAAGAGTATTAAAGAACAATATCTCAACTCGTGAGTGCTTATTCCTGTTGCTCCGACTTTTCTAAAGAACCGCTTCCGTTTTAAGGGGCGGCAAAATTACTAATCATTTTCATTCCGACAAGAGTTTTGAAAAAATATTTTCAAAAAACATAGACGGGAAGAAGAGAGACAACTGCTCAACTCGTGAGCCATTACTTGTGTTATTCCGACTATTTAAAAGAACCGTTCCGTGTAAGGGGCGGCAAAGATACTACTAGGTTTTATACCCGCAATAGTTTTTCGAAAAAAAATTCACTCACGGGGTAGTTGAGGACACTGGCAGCACTTTCCCGTTATAGTAAATGTGACCATTCAGTGCGAAATCAAGCACGTATTGAGCCATTTGCCCCGAAGTGAGCGGTGCCTTGAATTCTGGGAAAGCTTTTTCGAGCATCTCGGTCTGCACAGCACCAAAAGCCAGGCAATTCACCTTGATGTTATCAGCTTTGAACTCCTCTGCCAAGCATTCCGACAGCCCTGCAATGGCAGATTTGCTTGAACTATAGGCGGAAAGACCAGGGAATTTAGACGATCCCAGAAAGCCTCCCATGCTTCCGATATTCACAATATGAGAGGGGTCTTCCCCTCCCATCATTGGTTTCAATAATCGAATAAGCCTTGCCGGAGCAAAGACATTGGTCTCATAAATTGCTTTGAAATCATCGTCAGACAACTCTACAAAAGGCTTACTGATCAGTAATCCTGCATTATTCACCAGTACGTCAACCCTTTTTAGATGGGCCGAAACCGATTGGAATGAAACGATGCTCACATCTTCAGAAATGGGAATGAACACCTCCGATCTCTCTATCGACTCAGCATAAAGACTTAATTCCTTCAATCTTTCCTCACGTCTGGCAATGCCCACGACCTTGTCGATCCTTGGGTCGGCTATCATTCGTTTCACCAACTCGTACCCCACACCCGAACTGGCTCCGGTTACAATCACATTCATGTCTCAATTGTTTGACACAAACTTAGTGGAAGTTGACAATGGTCTATGTGTTCTTGGATTTCGTTCCTATTTTCGGAGTATGATGCGAGCAATATTTCTTTCAGCGTATGCCATTATCATCCTTATTGAAACGGCAACCGCACAACATCGGAGTTTCTCCAACCAGCATGAGGATGCTTTTCGCGCTGCCTACTCAGCGTATTCAGAAATACCGAAAGGCCTGTTGGAGGCAGTTGCCTACAACCGAACAAACCTGCGTCATTTAGATGAGACGGAACCGGAAAGCTGTGCAGGGCTACCCAAAAGTGTTGGCATATTTGGTTTAATTGAAGATGGGAAAGGCTACTTCGCAAACACATTGATGTCGGTGTCCGAATTGTCTGGGTTTGGACTGGATGAATTGAAGACGCACCCGGATAAGCAAATACTTGGATATGCCAAAGCGTTGATCTCTTTGCCTATTGCCGGATGGAATACCGATGCCATTGCAGCGCGACTGATAGAACTATCTGAGTTGCCTCATGAATCCGAAGCGCAGTCGTTCACATTGGAAATTCAACTATACGAAGTACTGTCGTTGCTGAACGATGAGGCATTCATGTCGAGATTCGGATACGCTCCTCATCGGTATGACCTCGCATCATTGTTCGCTGAGAACCTGCATGTCCTTTCTTCAAGAAACATCTACATGGATGGTACCAGCATCTATGATGAAGATGGCAACCACTATCGCGCAGGTGGTGGAATAGCCCCCTGTAAC
Organism: Bacteroidia bacterium; assembly: GCA_041583955.1. Lineage (GTDB taxonomy): Bacteria > Bacteroidota > Bacteroidia > UBA10329 > UBA10329 > UBA10329. The sequence goes on from JBFHEW010000592.1 coordinate 2,266, forward strand.
GATTATCCTGCGAATGCATATGTACAGACACCTACCTGCAACTATAGTTCGCGAAGCGGAACAGCGGTAAGTGCCGTTACGGTGCATACGATTCAGGGATCGTATGCGGGAGCCATAAGTTGGGCGCAGAACTGCAATGCCAATGTCTCTTACCATTACGTTGTAAGTAGCTCAGGGCAGATAACGCAAATGGTGTGTGAAGCTGAAAAGGCATGGCACGTTGGGACCGAAAACCCGTACACC
>JBFHEW010000593.1:0-2492 GCA_041583955.1 Bacteroidia bacterium
CAATACATCAATAACCAATTGAAGGCCGGTAAATCCGTGCTGGCAGAAGGGGCTCAAGGTTCTTTGCTCGATATCGACTTCGGCTCGTATCCATTCGTAACATCATCCAATACAGTCTGTGCCGGAGCGTGCACCGGATTAGGTGTGGCACCAAACCGCATCGGCAACGTTATCGGCATTTTCAAGGCGTATTGCACGCGTGTGGGTTCCGGACCGTTCCCAACAGAACTCTTTAACGAAACCGGAGAGAAACTCTGTGACATTGGCCGCGAATACGGATCGACCACCGGCAGAAAGCGCAGATGCGGGTGGCTCGATATCCCAGCATTGAACTATGCCATCATGATAAACGGTGTAACTGAACTGAACATGCTCAAAACCGATGTGCTCGACACATTCGATACGATCATGGTCTGCACGGAATACAAGGTGAACGGTGAGCTGACAGATCAAATGCCATTTGATCTTAACGAAAAGGTGGAACCTGTTTACACCGAATTGAAAGGATGGAAAACAGACCTAACCGGCTTGACCAACGGAGATCCTCTGCCCACCGAACTTCAAGATTACATTGCATTCATAGAAGAACGGACCGGGGTTCCCATCTCTGTGGTTTCAGTAGGACCAGACAGAGAACAAACTCTTTTTCAGAACGTTAACTCAGCAATAGCTTAATTATGTTGGCAGTCGTAGTAGCAGCAATCCTCTTACTCGGTATCGGTTTTGCCGGGATCGGAATTAAACTCTTGGTTAAGAAAGACGGAAAGTTTTCGGGCACGTGCGCCAGCAACAGCCCTTTCCTGAACAAGGAAGGCGAGGCGTGCAGTTTCTGTGGTGCCATGCCTGAGGAACAGTGCCAGAAGCCGAATCAGGCCGCTTGATCTGGACCTATTCGTCCATTGAAGATGGTGTACCGTTGAGTTCAAACAGCTGAACGTTCACGCCACTGAACTTCTTCTCCTCCAACAGTTCCGAACGCCTCTTCAGACTGTCCAGATCGAACGGAAGTGAAATGAACCCTTCGTGAGCAGTAACGAGGTAAAGCCGATTGAACTTCGCCTTGTCGGCACCTGGGGTGATCACATCGTGCCAAGCCCATAGAATACGGTTACCCACCATTATCTCCTGAGTGTTCTTCGGGTCTTGGTAGGCATCCATATCGTAGTAATACGTGAACGAAGTGTACTCGTACCATGGGTGCAGGAATACGGCCGTGTTGTCGTCAAAATCAGATCTGACATACCCTACCACATTACGCCAATCTCCCTCCGTATGCGGGGTCACATCGATCCAAAGGGCGGAGATCACCAACGCAGGTACGAACGGTATCAACTTCCAATAACCGGGCACGATGACATCAATGGACAGCGCCAACAGAAGCAGCATACCAGGCAGCGCAGAAAGCACGTACTTATCCTGAAACACAGGTTCGAACAAATGCGAAAAAATGTAACTGATGCTTAATGGGAATACGATCCATGCAATGACCATGAAAAAATGAGCCCAGTGTTTCAACCACCTTTGTTGCACAACAGGCAGTGCGAGAGACAAAGCCAAGGCCAATTGTATGGCCATGATGTACCATTTGGCATAGAACACATTCAGCACATACCACATATCCTCCCAGTTGGGTGGATCGAACCACATTTCCACTTCCTTTTCGAAATAAGGAATGGAGAGATAATAGGCTCCGAATGTCAACGCTGCCAACACAACCGCCAGCATGATACCGAATGAACGTTTGATGTGCGTTGGATTTGCCAGAACAGCGATGGTAACATGGGCCGGCAAATTGAAAATGGACGTGGGATGCACGTATATCATCAGTGTGGTGGTGAGGTAATACGCAACGAGTTTCCATTTACTCGGACTTCGTAACTGATCGAACAGGAAACCGTACGAAAAAATGACGGTGACCATGAGGAGTGTGTAAGGCCGTACCAAATGCGTGAACCTGAAGAGCATGGGCGAAAAGCAGAAAAGCAGTGCGCCCATTACTCCTACTCTGAAACCGAAATTCCGAAGGCCGATAAGATACATGGCCAAAACCGACAGTGCACCCATGATGACACTGAAGAATCGAAGCGTCCACTCGGCAACTCCGAACTGCTTCAACCATCCGGAAATGAGCACATTGAATACGGGCGGATTGGGATCGTTGGCTGCCTTCTCTATCACATCTGCCAGAGGCTTCTGGGCATGCCACACATGAAAGGTCTCATCCAACGAAAGAGAAGAATGATCGAGGTTATAGGTGTGTACCAGTAGCGCGGTTGCTAAGAGGAGGATACCCGTGAACCAGTGTTTTCTCCTTGATCGACCAGACGCCATCCGATCACTCTGCATTGTCAATGACCACTACTCCTTCAGAAACCCAGGTTTCAACTCCCGAGGCGGTTGAATGGATCAACACTCCATCAATGGAAGCTGTTTCGGTTATGAGCTGCTTTGCCCTCTCAAATCCGAGCACCATACAGGCCGTTGCCAATGCA
>JBFHEW010000594.1:0-2484 GCA_041583955.1 Bacteroidia bacterium
CAATGGAGGTGTGGACCAATACGCTGACAACGATACGTATACCACCAGTTTTGAAATGCCCGAAGTGTATGCTGGCGACCTTATCGTGCGGTTTAAGACAAATAACTTCCCTCAAGAGAATTACTGGGAAATAAAGGACATCCTCGGAAATGTGGTCGCATCAAGATACACCGCTGCAGCAAACACGCTTTACCAGGATACGATGAATCTCGAGCCTGGATGCTACACGTTCTATCTGTACGATTCTGCTGATGATGGCTTATCGTATTGGGCTTGGCCAAATCAAGGTAACGGATATTGCCGTCTGAAAGAGAATGGCGGTGGCTACTACGAATATTTCCAATCCGAATTCGGTGGATTGATAACGCATGGCTTCTCTGTCGGTGCGCTCGCCAGTGTTATTGATAATGTGGAAAAGGACAGGAGAGTAGAGGTTTACCCTAACCCGAATCAGGGACAATTCGTCCTTGAATTGCAGGGACTCCTTGGTCAATACAGGCTTGTAGTGGTAAACAGTTTAGGCCAGATCGTAAGCAACAAAACCGTTAATGTGAGATCCTTTCATGAAGAACAATTCGACCTTGAAGGAAGCGACAATGGCATCTACTTCGTACGATTGGTGGGTGATGACCTGAACATTACAAAGAGAATTGTTGTTGCCAACCAGTGATACATATGATTTTTTTAAAGCGATAATCAGAGACAATTCTTCGACTATCGCCTTCTTATATTCGCATCAAACTATACATACCAAATGAAAAAAATGTACGTAGCGGTGTTGTCCGCATTCCTTTATTCCTCCCCTCTTTTCTCTCAGGTGAGCCACGGTGGCCAACCACTGAATTGGGGAGAGTCTGTAGCTCCAACCGTTGAGTTCGTTCGGACGTCTACGCTCGACATGGAATCGATTGCAGCCGAGGATGCCGAAAACGACCAATACAAGGAATTCGCATTCCGATTTGGAATTGAGCATGCTGTAGCATTGAATATTGACAATCATGGTGATTGGACAGTAGAAAACGATATGAATGTATGGCGGCTTGGTGTGGAAGCACCCAATGCGAAGGCTATCAGTGTGGTATTCAATGAATACAACCTACCGAAAGGAGCCAACCTGTTCATATATGATGTGGAGAAGACGCACTTCATCGGTTCATTCAATCAAACGAACAAGCAGAAGAATGGTATGCTTGCAACCAGTCTGGTTTACGGTGACAAGGTGATCGTTGAGCTACAGGTGCCTGTTTCCGAAGACCTTTCCAATGTTGAACTGGCGATCGGTCAGATCGTACACGCCTACAGAGGATTGGATTCAGAGTTTGAAGAACTGAAATCGGTTGCCCGCGGACCATTTGGAAACAGTGGTGCCTGCAACATCAATGTAAATTGTCCGCAAGGAGATGATTGGCAAGTTGAGAAGAAATCGGTGGCTTTGATCGTTAGCGGTGGCGGTGCTGTATGCTCTGGTGCGTTGATCAACAATACAGCCAACGATGGACATCCTTACTTCCTAACCGCAAATCACTGCCTAGGTGGTGGGGTCGGAAACTGGGTGTTCTATTTCAATCATGAATCAAGCACCTGCGGAGGCAACACAGGCCCCACGAACCAGACGGTTTCCGGAGCAAGTATCGTTGCAAGCAACTCAGGCTCAGACTTCGGATTGCTCGAGATCAATAACGGAAACGCTATTCCAGCTAGCTTTAACGCAGAATGGGCAGGTTGGGATAACTCCGACCTGACATCTTCTGCAACGACTGCAACAGGTATACACCACCCTTCAGGAGACGTAAAAAAGATATGTCATGACGAAGATGGACCAACTAAGACAAATCAGGGCGGAGCCCAGGTTTGGTACATTAGCCAATGGGAAGAAGGAGTAACAGAAGGTGGTTCTTCCGGTAGCCCACTTTTCAATCAAGACCACCGCATCATTGGTCAATTGTACGGAGGCGGTGCGGCATGCCAAGGCAGCGTGAACAATGGTCAGCCTGATTGGTACGGTCGTCTAGGGGTTTCTTGGGATGGGAACAGCTCAACCAGCAGATTGCGAGATTGGCTTGATCCACAGAACACGGGTGTTACCACCCTTGACGGATATCCTACAGGTGCCGTTTCTTACAATTATGATGCTGCCAGCAACGGATTGAACGGAGTTCCCGATGCACTTTGCGAGATTCAGTCCATCTCCCCCACTTTCGTTCTCAAGAATAACGGAACAGTGAATCTTACATCCTGTACCATCACCTACAGTTATAATGGTGGGGGCAATCAGGTCATCAATTGGACTGGGAACCTTGCTCAAGGTGCAACCACTAACGTGCAACTGGCAAGTTTCACCACGCAGATAGGAACCAATACGATCAATGTTTCCGTCTCATCTCCGAACGGACAAACAGATGAAAATGCGAATAATAACTCCACCTCCAGAACATTGGATCTGACTGTTGGTGAAGACGTGATAAACCTCACGATACGAACCGA
>JBFHEW010000595.1:0-2474 GCA_041583955.1 Bacteroidia bacterium
GGTCTACATTATGGTCAGACCATCTTCGAGGGTATGAAGGCCTATCGGAACGCCAAAGGAGAGGTTCTCATGTTCCGCCCCACCGACAACTTCAAACGACTCAATGTTTCGGCAGAGCGTATGTGCATGCCAACCATTCCTGTAGATCTGATGATGGAAGCGCTGAGGGAGTTGCTTAAAATTGATGATGCATGGGTACCTCGGAGTACCGATTCCTCGCTATACATCCGTCCTTTCATGTTCGCAACGGATGAGTTCCTAGGCGTTAAACCGTCTGAGACATATCGTTGTGTCATGTTCACGGGGCCGGTGGGTCCATACTACACCACGCCACTCAAGGTAATGGTTGAGGATACGTATACACGGGCTGCTAAGGGCGGTACGGGCTCTGCAAAATCGGGTGGTAATTATGGTGGAGCCTTGTATCCAACGAAATTGGCCCAGCAAAAAGGGTATCACCAATTGCTTTGGACCGATTCCATCGAGCACAGATACATCGAGGAAAGCGGAACGATGAATGTCATGTTCCAGATAGGTGATGCGCTTGTTACACCACCTACCGGAGACACCATCCTCAAAGGAATCACCCGCGATAGCGTGCTTACCCTTGCGGCCGACCTCGGTATTGATGTTCAGGAAAGACGCATCAGTATTGATGAGCTGAAATCTGCCTACGACAACGGACAGTTGTTGGATGCATTCGGAGTAGGAACGGCTGCGACCATAGCCCCCATCGAACTCATCGGTTATAAAGGAACCGACCTTATGCTACCTCCGGTGGCAGAACGGAAAATGTCGAAACTGATCGCCAAGGAGCTCATGGCCATCCGTTACGGAGAGGCAGAGGATAAGTTCGGTTGGATGGTTAGCATGAATTGAGAGATGAGAAAAGCTGCACTCATATTCGTGTTCCCAACGCTTCTTTTCGGTTGTCAGAAGTGCGTGGAGTGCGAGATCCGACTCAAAGAGTCGCAAGAGGTGATCGGCTATGTGGATGAATTCTGCGGCACCGACAAAAAGGTTGAAGAAGAGCAGGAGCGACTGTATGCAGATTATACGTGCATCGAGTGCACCGTGAATACGGGTCTAGGTCCAGCATCTTCGGGAGTGAACTGTGGCGATAGAGCCTATACCGATAGTATTGAAGCCGATTGGAGACAAGGAGCCTCTGAGTTGGGTACAACGGCCAATTGCAGGTATTACCGTGACACGGTGAACGTGGCCTGCCTTCTTAAATAGACTTGATCAGGTTTTTCAGTAGATGCTTACGTAGCCCGACCCGATCCAAACGGCATCTTCGTCTGCGGTGTAAAGCGACACCTTATAAGTGCCTCGGTCTCTCAGGTTCAACGGGAAATCCGCCTGTGTAACGCCTTTAGCGATAGGCACCTTCAGTTCCTGAAAATGCTCACTGAATTCCTTTTCTCCCTGAGGTCTGAACCAGACATCAACCGTGACACCCTCGGTGCCAAAGCCTTCATTGTTTGAGAAAAGGGCTTTCAGATTCACGCCTCCAGGAACCCCTTTGAACTTTTCGTTCTGTCCTGTCAGCATACCACTTTGAACGGATCTTCCAAAAGCCATGTAAAAGCTCTCAAACATGAGCGTTTCCTTTTCCTCCTCGGTCAGTTCTTCTTTTATGACAGATTCAACAAACACAGGTTCAGGAGCATTCTCAAGAAGCTGCTGTTTGGTCAACTCGACCTTTTTGGTAGGAGCCTCCAGAGCTTCTATCTTTTCTTCCTTCTTGATCTCGGCAACAGGTTCTGGTTTAACAACCGGTTTCGGCTTCTCTGCTACAGGTTCCGGTTTTGTTGCTGCAACCACCGGAGGCTTTGATGGGCCTTTCACCGTAATTTCTCCACTTGCCAGGAATTTCCATTCGCGATCATAGGCCGATACGGTGTATGTGTTCGCAGCTTTGAATTCGTACCTCAAGGCAGCCCAGTTCCGAGCCTGACCGATCACCAGTTTTACACTGTCCGTCCTTTCCTGTCCGTTCGTCTCAGACTTGAAAAGGATGTTCATGGCGTTTCCGTTGATGGTGGTTTTGCCGTTGTAATACATCACAGTAAGCGTTTTCGGCCAGCTGGTAGCAGTCCATTCGGTACCAGGGTTTTTGAGAACACCAACGTTGTTGAAATCCTCACCGAATTCGATCTTCTGAGCAGAAACACTCAGAGTGGCGCAGGTAAGAAGGATGAAAATGAGTTTCATACTTATGCTTCTTACCAAGATTCTCGCCATTCTGCGTGTCATTTGAGTGCCCAAGACTGGAGTCGAACCAGCACGACCTTGCGATCACCAGCCCCTCAAGCTGGCGTGTCTACCAATTTCACCACCTGGGCAAAGGTGTCGCAAATTTAGGTGTTTTTTTGAGTGGCGAAAGTTCTTATTCCTCCTAAGTCGAACAAATTGCACACAAAGGCATTTGGTATATTTGTAATCCGCTTGAAACAAGAAGCTGATCGGTA
>JBFHEW010000596.1:0-2461 GCA_041583955.1 Bacteroidia bacterium
ACTCAACTCGTCAACACCGACCTGCAAGGTGAATTCCAAGACATACGTAGAGGTCGGACATCCATTCGGCCCAATGTATTCCACGTGATAATTACCACTTTGAATGGCCGTGTAATTAACACCGGTTGCACCAGGTATCGGATCTCCATTCAAGAACCACTGATATCCGGAACCCGGAGGAGAGACCGTAAGATCGTTGCCATTGTCCAGAATCACAGCTTCGTCCATTGGGGTCACATCTACGGTAACGGTGTTCGAAACGCCTTGACAACCATATTGGTTGGTAACGGTCACGAAATAATCTCCAGACTGAAGAATGGTGGTGTTAGGTGTTGTGCTTCCTGTACCATCCCAAAGGTAGGATCCCTGACCGGGTGCAGTCGAAAGCGTCACGCTCTGACCTTCACAGAAAGCGAGAGGCCCATTTGCAGTGGCAACCGGACTTGGAGTTGGTTGTACGGTTACGTTCGCAACCACGGACGTACCTTGGCATCCGTTGGCATCTGTAACCGTCACGGAATATTGTCCGCTACCACTTACGGTAATGGAATCATCCGTCTCTGAGTTGCTCCATAGATAGGTCGCGAACCCAGGGGTTGCTATCAGGTCCATGGTTTCACCGCTACAAAGTTCCAATGCGCCATTATTGCTCGAAGTGATGGTTACTTGAACCGCATTGCCTACTTCAATCTCGATCTCAGCAGTGTTCTCGCAGCCGAATCCATCCTGATATACGTACGACACGGTATGCGAACCTCCACCCACGAATGCCGGGTTGAACGTACCATTGCTCACACCATTTCCGAAAAATGAACCGCCTGGAGGTGTTGCCTGTAACGTCACAGGTGAACTCGATGCACACAATGGGGCAACAGATGCAATGCTTACATCAGGTAACGCATTGGCCAATACAAAGGCAGGCTGATTGAAATCTGTCCAACCTGGATTGGTAATGGTGTTGTATCCACCTACAGAACCTGCAACTTCGTTACCCATGTCCTCCCACTGAGGAGTTCCTTGCCAGTGGGCTCCATTTGCCCAGCTACCATCGCTTGCCTGATTGTAGTATTGTGTGACGTCAGCAGCATCCGAACCTGAAACATGATCGATCAGATGATAGAACTGATCGTTCACAAAGCAAAGCTCCGGTCCTATTTCATTCACATCAAACCCTTCGGATGTCGCATTCACATTGGCCAATCTAGCAGCGAACGTATTTGCGGCAGAAGATGCTGGCGTGATGGAAACAGGTCTGATGCGGGTCGTTCCAACAGTACTACCCAAAGGGAAAACATACGTATCGGTACTGTTCATATCCCACGAAAGTCTTCCAGCACCCAGACTGCTCACAAAACCTCCGTTCTCGGAAATCGCCAGCGATGATGTGTTCAGAACTCGCATTGTGTTCGTTCCAGTGGCCAATTGAAGGTTATTCAATTCCAATATGCCAGAAACTTCAGCATCGATTCCAAGTGATTTGATCCCTGTTCCCAGAAGATTCAAATTGTAAAAACTACTTGTTGCAGTACCCGCAATGGATTGATTGCCACCATTCAGATTTACGAGACTTTGGTCAGCCGTGAAAACAGCATTGTTCTCCCAATCGCCAGAAACGTTGAATATCCCAGTAGAACCACCTCCCCCGGTAAGTACATCGCTGTTTGTAAGGTTTCCATCAACAGTTATCCTACCTGCATTGTCAATGATACCCGCATCGTTGTCCAAGTCTCCCGTTAGGATGGTAACGATACAACCCGAGCTCACCGTTACCTCTGCACCGTTGTTGTGCACAATGAATTGAGCGCTCGCCATATCTGTGGTCAAACACACGATTGCGAAAATTATCGCTGAAAGTTTGAAGTTAGTCATGTCAAATATTCTTTAATGTTGTTCAAACCGAACGTTTTTACCGGTCTCCCGATTTAGGACTCACTGCAGCCGGTTTGGCAGTAAGCGCTTTGGTTCTGACCGATTCCATTTCTTCAGCCGATATACGGATCTGATCCATGAGTTCGCTAGGAATGAGCTCGTTGGTGTCATTTCCTGACTTCAATGGAACACGCGCTTTTGCCACCCAACCGAACTCAACTGGAAACTCGCTGGCATCAACATTTATCAGGAACCCTTGCTCGGTTCTCTCCACAATGTGATAGCTATCAACTTTGGAATATGGCGTTAGAAAAACGTCAGGAAGCGCTCCTTGGAGATCAGAAGCAAAGACATCATCAAATGAAACCCATGACTGCGCCTCTGTTAAACGTGTGTTTCCGAAATCTTCAATCGTTCTGTGTTCGTTGGTATAACCCTGAGCCGACTTCAGCTCACTGAGTTCGTCCTTAAGAATCTTCACCCCGGCCAAGCTCAACGTGGCCAAGCTGTAAACATCGATTCCGGTGAATTGAGCTCCTTGAACATAAGAAGGAGACTCGTCCAGAACGACACCCAGATGCATGTGCTTTCT
>JBFHEW010000597.1:0-2460 GCA_041583955.1 Bacteroidia bacterium
AGCGATCATCATTCATGAATCCACACGGCTCCTTGCGGTTGTCATTCCATCATATGCGGCTTGCCAGAGTGGCATCAACGAAACGTTGTCAAATTACAACCGGTCACACGAAGAAGACCTGCGGATCTGGCGTTATGCCATTCTGGAAAGTGCTGATTACGAACGCCTGCAAGGATCCGGCTCAGTGAAACCCGATAGTGGTACTTTTAACAAACTAATGCGCGAACTGAATTTCATTGAATTATGAAGAAAAAGGCTGATATGGAATCATTGATCAGGTTGATCGTCACGGAATTTGACGACATAGACCCGGCTCAGGTTACCCCAGAAGGCCGTTTCAAGGAAGTGATCGAGTGGAATTCGATAAACTCAGTGGTTCTTTCAGTAATTATTGAATCTGAGTTTGGTGTTTTGCTTGATACGGATGATTACCAGGATACAGACACATTCGCTAACCTTTTGAATCGTATTCAAGCAAAAGCTATTGAATTAGGTTCTGGTCAATGACCAGGGTATTCACCTTTACTTTGCCGCGCTTCCGAACCACGGTCGTGGTGCCTTAATTTCGTTCGGAAGACAATTGGTTTCTTTACATCTATCAATGTTTTGGAGAAACCGTTTTGCCCTCATAGTTGATTCATACCTTGTCAAACATGTTAGCAGTCAGTCTTCCAAGAATTGTTGGTTTTTCTGCAGCCGTCCCTGAGCACAGAGTTCAGACGGATCAGCTTCCGTTCCTTACCAGTAAACAAAAAGACCAATTCAAGCAGCAAGTTGGTGTAATCGAAAAGCGGTTCTCCTATGATCGTATTACAGCAGGAGACCTGTGCTTATCTGCCGCAGAAAAGTTACTACGCGAACTCAGGTGGGACCCTTCATCTGTAGGAATAGTAATTCTGGTAACCCAGTCTCCCGATCAACTGATGCCAGCCACAGCAATCGCCCTGCAGGAAAAATTGAGATTGCCAACTTCTGCGCTGGCATTCGATATCAATCTAGGTTGTTCGGGGTGGGTCTATGGGCTATCTGTGGTCAGCTCAATGATGCAGACACTTGGAATCGGCCGTGGTCTGCTGCTTGCAGGCGAAACATCTGTCCTGACCTCGGAAGATGACCTTGGTTATTTTGCACTGATGGGAGATGCAGGTACAGCCACTGCATTGGAACTTTCGGAAAATGCCGTGCCCATGCACTTTCAGTTCTATTCTGACGGCAGTCGAGCTCAGGCGATACACGCTCCGAACAGCGGAGCACGCCACTTTGCAAATGGCGGCAAAGAAACCGGTCTCCAGTATAAAGCCAAGATGAATGCCGATGAGGTGTTGCGCTTCTGTATTCAGGATGTTGTTCCAGATATCCGGTCTTTCATGGCCGACCACGCTGTCAGCCCTGAAAATGTAGACCGATTCATCTTTCATCAAGCCAACAGACTCATAAATGAGTCCATGCGCAAAAAGCTGAATGTACCAGTGGAAAGGTTCCCTTACTCCATCGGTCAGTTCGGCAATACCTCTTCCGCTTCCATCCCGCTTACAATAGTATCTCAACTTGGCGAGCAAATGACAGCCAAACAAACACTACTCTGTTCTGGCTTTGGAGTAGGTCTGTCAATGGCACATGTACTACTCACCACAGAATCTGTCAAATTTGTTCCTCTCATTGAAGTGAAAGTCCCTGAACCATGAGAATAACGCAAGGTAAAACGGTGCTCAGAAGCCTTGATAAAGAAGACTTGGAGCTGGTTCGCAATTGGCGCAACAATGAATCGGTAAACCAACATCTTCTGCATAGGGAATACATCTCTAAGGAGGCGCAGCTGAAATGGTTTGCTAAAACCGAAACCGACAACGCCCTATACTTGATAATTGAAGAGAATGCCCAACCCTTAGGCCTGATATATGCCACTGAGATCGATATTCAAAAGAATTCGTTTTACGGAAACATAATGATGGGGTATCCGCTTCAGAAAGACGCGTGGACTTCGGTCAAAGCAGTCCTCCTACTGTGCGACCTTATGCTGCTTCGATGTAATTTCAAAATCATATATTCGGTCGTGCACAAGAACAATAGCCCGGCATTGGCAATGAACCGAAGATTGGGATTCATTCCATTCAAGGAAGATGAGGACGTGTCCTATCAGCGTTGTGAGATCGAACATCACTACAGCAAAACAGAACGTATCCGATCCGTTCTGCTGGGTTCGGATAAGACCGCCATCACTCTGGACCGCAACGATAAGAACCTAGTGTTTTTATCCCGGTTCAGAAAATAACGATCAAGTTCTGTCGTGACGGTTGTTGATCGAGTGTATGAAGGATCACCGCAAATGAGCTCCAACAAGGTGGCGCAAACCAGAAGAAGCCTACTCTATTTCAAGCTGAATGGATTCTCCCTTATTCATGTAACTTAAACCTGAATCGTACCATGCTCCAAATGACCGACAGAAACACAGGAATGATG
>JBFHEW010000598.1:0-2456 GCA_041583955.1 Bacteroidia bacterium
AAAGCACGCTCGCGATTGGCTGAACCAATTCGCCTTCCGCGGCTGGTCGCCCATGTATTTGGCGTTGAGCAGAAAGCGTTCGCCAGCTTCTGTCCAATCATCGGCCGTATTTGTTTTCTCAGCGCGTTTCAATGCGAAAAACGCAGCACCCACCGGTTTACGTAGCATATCGTAGAAACCGATAAGTGTGTCGAGTGCAAATTCGTTCTCTGAGAGCTCCCACTTGTTCACTTCGGCCAAGGCCGCGCTGTCCAGACCATTCTTGATCTCCGTAAGGTCGTCCAGAATATTGTATGCAACCTCACCTGCAGCAGCTTCCGCAGGTACGGTTTCCTTGGCGATCGGAGCAATCGGGGTCATGTATAGAATGACACCGACAACTGCCGCCAAAAGGACCAATATGATCTGGGGTAGCTTCAATCTATTTTACACTTTTCTTCACCTTTCCAATGAAGGTCTTTGCCGGTTTGAAGGCCGGAACGTTGTGTGCTGGGATGACGATGGTCGTGTTCTTCGAAATGATGCGACCTGTTTTCTGGGCGCGTTTCTTCACGATGAAGCTTCCAAATCCTCTCAGATATACGTTGTCACCCTTGGCGAGAGCGCTTTTAACGGAGGTCATGAAGGCTTCAACGGTGTGTTGAACCTGTAGTTTTTCGATTCCTGTTTGTTCAGAGATCTCGTTTACGATGTCAGCTTTTGTCATTAGTGCTTGATTATGAGCCGATTACTGCTTCTTTAAAAGGGCGTGCAAAGGTATAGGAATATTTTGAACCTGAAACGATAGCCTTCTTAATTTTGATGTCTTGAAAACAGACAGGACCATAATTGATTTTCCGAAACGGGAATTGCTTGATCGGTATCAGCGCACAAAACGCAACCTCCCATGGCGTGATACCCACGACCCGTACAGGATCTGGATATCAGAGATCATTCTGCAGCAGACCAGGGTAGACCAAGGACTTCCTTATTACGAGCGATTCGTTGCTGCGTTTCCGACCGTACAGGATCTTGCGGCTGCCAGCGAAGACGAGGTACTGAAGTTGTGGGAAGGGCTCGGCTATTACTCCAGAGCAAGGAACCTTCACTTCACCGCTAAGCTGGTTACCGACCGGTTCGATGGTAGTTTTCCGGCCACTTATTCAGGATTACTTGAGTTGAAAGGCGTTGGACCATATACGGCCGCGGCCATTGGATCAATTGCATTCGGATTGCCTGTTGCTGCCGTTGACGGTAATGTATTCAGGGTGCTCGCTAGGTATTTCGGAATCGTTGAGTCCATTGATGAAACAGAGACGAAAAAGCGGATAACCGAACTGTCCAATGCGATTCTGACGGAAGACCAACCCGGCAATCACAACCAGGCAATGATGGAGTTGGGGGCCACGGTCTGTACACCATTGGATCCGCAATGCCATGAGTGCCCGGTAAACAGATTGTGCACGGCATTTGCCGAAGATCTGCAGCGTGAACTTCCGGTGCGTACCAAGAAGACGAAGGTTCGTGATAGATTCTTCTACTACACGGTGAGGATCAGTAACGATGAGGTGGCGATATCTAAACGTGGTTCGGGCGATATCTGGCAAGGATTGTATGAGTTTCCACTGCACGAATCCGACAGCAGATTGGAGGAGGACGAGGTCCTCAGGTCGTTACATCTGAGTTCAAATGACGTGATAGTCGGTATCTCCACAGAGTTCAAACACATACTTTCGCATCAACGCATTTTTGCCAGATTCATATTGATTAAAAGCGATAGCTTTGGAAGCCCTCTTGACACCCGTGTCAAACTAGGGCAGTTGAAGGAATTTGCGTTTCCAAGACTGATAAATCGTTTTTTGGAAAAACAAAGTCTTGTTATTGTTGAGGAAGTTTAGAATCTTTGGTGATAACCTTTAAAATAATAAAGCCATGTCAGGAGTTAATAAAGTGATTTTGGTAGGTCGGCTCGGTGCCGATCCTGAAGTTCGGTCGCTAGAAAGCGGTACGAAAGTCGCAAGTATCCGTTTAGCTACAACGGAACGGTACAAGGACAAGAACGGCAATCAACAGGAAGCCACCGAGTGGCACAATGTGGTGTTGTGGCGTGGTTTGGCCGACATTACAGAGAAGTATCTGAAAAAGGGCGACCAGCTGTACGTTGAAGGACGGATAAAGACGAGAAAGTGGACGGATCAGAATGGTCAGGACCGCTACTCAACGGATATTGTGGCCAACGAAATGACCATGTTGGGCGGTTCTGGAGGCGGTTCTTCCGCATCTACGGGAGGAGCACAGTCGCAAGCAGCTGCTCCACAACAGAATCAAGTGAATGAGCCACAGGGCTCTGCTTTGGACGATATTGACGATGATCTACCATTCTAAGACAATGTCAACTTCAAGTTTAACGAATCCGACCTGAATTGGAAGACCCTCCTGAACAGGTTCATACCTTTATTGACGTAGTACTGCTTTCG
>JBFHEW010000599.1:0-2456 GCA_041583955.1 Bacteroidia bacterium
TCCGTGGGAATCGAACGTTGGAATGCGCAACCGAGGTATTGCGTTGTCTGAGTGGCTTATCAGAAAGGATTCTTCCATGCGCGACAGAGTGTGGAAAGCAGTGAAAGGGCGAATACTCCAACTGATGACCACCATAGGTTCGCTACCCGACCTGAACCGGATACCCATAGAGCAGGCCTTGAACCGACTTCCGGCCAAGATCTTCGCCATTCAGGTTCATTCTGCATTGCTTGAGTCGAAAGCGTTCGATAAGCAAAGGTCCTTACCCAATATGGAAGCCCACGGAATTCCTGTGCTCATTCTGAAGAGTGAGCGCGATTCAGTGGCCAAGTACGTTGGTCGTATTTACGACAACTGCCACGCGCAGGTCATAGATATTACAGATAACGATGAGAAGGATATGTTCCGGGAACACCTATATCATATGGTCAATCCGTTACTGACCACGGTGGTCATTGAAGGGTTCATTGAAAGAGCACAGTCGGAGGCATCGGAAATGAATACCGCCTCTAACGAGGCCGCGGCATAAGCATGAGACGTCTGGTCAGTTTCGCGATCGGCATGGTACTATTGTCGGTCGTATCGCTGCTTTCGTCTGCACAACAGACCACTTTCGATCAAGAACGCCATCCTGCACCACCCGATTACGCTCTCAATGAGTCGTGGTCAGCCTTGCCATTCAGAAAAGATGTGGCAGATGTGGTTCCCAAAGGCGAAACATGGATTCCTGATAGTCTCAAGGAGGTAGACGTGTTCTACGTGCATCCTACCATTTATCAGCAAGGCCCGCTTTGGAACGCGAGTTTGGACATGGAGAAGATCAATCGGAAGGTTGATAAGTACCCGGTACGCTTGCAGGCAAGTGTTTTCAATGCAAGCTGCCGTGTGTACGCTCCTCGGTACCGGCAAGCGGTTGTAGGGGTTTTCTATCATGATTCGGAGGATGGCGACAAAGCCCTCGACCTTGCTTATTCTGATGTGAGACGGGCCTTTGAGTACTATTTGAGACACCATAATGAGGGCCGTCCTTTCATCATTGCCGGTCACAGTCAAGGAACACACCATACAAGACGTCTGTTACGCGAAATGGTAGACACCACTGCGTTACGGAAGCAACTGGTAGCGGCTTATGTGGTCGGATTCACCATTGTTGACACTCTTTATCAGAATTTGCAACTCTGCAGCAGCGAGGATGAAACTGGATGCTACATTACTTGGATGAGCTACAAGGAAGGATTCATGCCACAAGGCAAGTGGTTTAAGAATACGCAAAGCATCAATCCGCTCAGTTGGACCACCGACACATCTCTTGTTGTCAACGAAAATCATACAGGTGCGGTTGTTCTGAATCCGAAGAGGATCAGTACACGGAAAATGGAAGTCAGGATCAAGGATGTGGGAGGAAAGGTACTGTGGGTGAGGACCAAAGCTCCATGGTTCAGGCTCATGAAAAACCTGCATGTTGCAGATTATGGTCTGTTTTACATGGATATAAGGAAAAACGTTGCCGCAAGAGTACAGCGTTTTCTACATGATCCGGAGCGAGATTAATGCTGTCTGCTCTGCAGGAACTGTTTGATCAGGTCGCTCAGTTCGTGTGATGTACGGTTCAGATTCTTCAATACTTCCTGGCCTTTTACGTCAAGTTTATCACCATATACACTTTCCAAAAGACCTGTGAGCGCGCTCATTTGATTAAGGGGAGAGCTCAACTCACCTTCTACTGCATCAGCAAAATCCATTAACCGTTGGTTATGTTCTTCGAGAGCGGCATTTGCTTTTCTCAATTCAAGGAGATTGACAACCTGTTGTGCCAGTGCTTTGAGGGATTTTATCTGAGCTTGAGAAAGGAGCTTCGGTTTGTGGTCAATGACACAGAGGGTTCCCAACGCATGTCCATCGGGGTTCACGAGCGGAATGCCGGAGTAGAAGATCACGTGCGGATCGCCATTGACCAATGGATTGTCTTTGAATCTTTCATCCAATCTGGAATCCTCCACGCTCAGCACCATGCCTGGGTGAACGATCGCATGTGCGCAAAATGCGTATTCCTTTGGCGTTTCTGTGGCCTGCAAGCCATGACGCGATTTGAACCACTGCCGCTTATCATCTATCAATGAGATCAACGAAATAGGCGTGTCGCATATTGCCGATGCCAGTTGCGTGATACTATCGTAGTCCTTTTCTGGAAGAGTATCAAGTATCTGATAGCTGTTCAGCGCATTTACGCGTTCTTCCTCATTCTGAGGCAATTCAGGCTCTTTCATTTCCAGTGCAATTGAATTTGTCAAGTGGTGTTCCCAATTCAACTGTTAAACACCGAATGACAAGTTATGGTTGCGACTTAAGCACGAATAAACGTCACTACCTCGGTTATCGCGTTACTTGTTCACGCGGCTACACTGCTGCAAACATGCTCCGTTAGCACGTTATGGGTAGTGCTAACGCACAATGAA
>JBFHEW010000600.1:0-2453 GCA_041583955.1 Bacteroidia bacterium
GCTGTTGGGAAGCGACTTTCAGAAGCTGGCTACGAGCGCAGTTACCCGTTAACTGAACAAAAGCACCGCATACGCGCTTACTTTAAGGATGCCGATGGCAATGAATACGAGTTCATTGAATACCTGAGCGACAGACCGGAAGAACGTAATTCGTACGAAGACTGACCTCCGCGAGCTGCGTCATGTCAGACAGATCGGATCCACTGAAATTCACAAATCAAAAACCAATTACAATGAGTACCAATCAAATAGGATTGAACGAGAATAGATCGAACGAACTTGCAAAGGAACTGAATACGCTCTTGGCGAATTACCAGATGTTCTACCAGAACCTTCGAGGCTTTCACTGGAACATTCAAGGTCCAAGCTTCTTTGAACTGCATGCCAAGTTCGAAGAGCTCTATGACGATGCTGTTCTGAAAGTGGACGAGATTGCCGAACGCGTTCTTACGCTTGGCGAGACGCCATACCACACCTTCACGGCATATCTCCAGCATTCATCGATCAAAGAGGCGGCCAACGTGAAAGATGGACAGGGAACCGTGTCGACCACACTTGCAAACCTGAAAACGCTTCTGGAGATAGAAAGGAGAATATTGGAACTTTCGGCTGAAGCCGGTGACGAAGGAACAAACTCACAGATGAGCGATTATATCACGCAGCAGGAGAAGACCGTTTGGATGTTGAGTGCTTACCTTGGAAAGAAGTAGTGCCTATCCAAGATGTGAGAAAAGACGGTATCTTGCTGGGCAATGACCCTCATGCGTTGGATACCTGAATTCTCTGCGGAAAACGCCCCGATCTTTCTGATCCTGGTGATTCTTGGACTGGTTCTGTTAGAATGGGGCATACTGGTTGTAACGGCACGCACCAAGAATAATACGGAGGGTTGGATAAATATTGCCAGCGCAGCGCTGGCATTTGCTCCCATTTTCGCTCTGCAGCAACTGTTCTTTCTAGCGTTCATGTTCTGGCTCTACCGGTTCCGTGTGTTTGAACTCGGAAACGAGTGGTATGTTTGGCTGATAGGCTGGGTGGTATACGACTTCGGATTTTGGCTCATCCACTTCATGAGTCACAGGGTAAGGTTGCTCTGGTGCCTCCACAGCATCCATCACTCCGCCAAGGAGATGAAACTTTCGGTAGCATTCCGCGGTTCATTTTTCGACTTCATTCTTGTGCCGCACAACATCATCTGGATGCCCTTAATAGGCTTCAATCCCGTGATGGTGATTTTCATTGATGCATTCGGAAAAATGTATGGAGTTCTTGAACACATTAACGAAAATTGGGTACCAACAAAAAGATGGACATGGCTGGAGTACCTGTTCATCACTCCCAGCCTCCATCGCGTTCATCACAGCACAAATCACCTTTATCTTGATAGGAACTATGGAGAGGCTTTCAGTGTATGGGATAGGATCTTCGGAACTTTTCAACCGCTTGACGACAGAGAAAAGCCTGTATACGGTATCATGAAGGAAATTGACACTGAAGATCTGATCGTTGTACAATCTGATGAATTCCGCTCGCTCTGGAACGATATGAAATCTGCGGATAAACTATCTGATAAGATCAGATACGGGCTATATCCTCCAGGATGGAATCATATTGATGGTGGAACGCTGGCTGAGCAGCTGAGAGATGCCGCTTCAGAAAATCTCAATGCGTAGCGAAACGCGTTTCTGGATCATCCCATTCATCGAATGTAGAATCGAAGTCCGAAGGAAACAGCCAATTGATTGAAATTATCCTTTCGTGTCAACGCCTCTAATGGTCTGCTGGGGTCGGCATTCGGATTCACGTCCGGATTATTTGAGTTCTCTGTCAGTTCGTTCACGAACACGGTACGCTTGTCTATCTCATCAAGATCATCTTGTGTGACTGCAAAGCCGTTTTCACCTGTTTGACCATTGTAGAATTGCAAGTTAATCTCATCGGCCCGGTCCTCTCTGGACCGAATGGTGAGCGCCACGAATTTGACCTCCCCGAAAACAGTTAGCCAGTCAAGGACCGAATAACCCACACCTAAACGTGTTTGAAATCCGTAGGAGAATTTACCGAAGGTGGATGCTTTTATCCTCACATTGGCAAACGTAATGGGGCTTGGAACGCCAATGAATGCTTCAATAACGCGCCCCTCCCTATCATCAATTGTAATTTCAGAACTGCTCTTACCCCAAAGAGGAATGATAACCCCTGTTTTAGAGTAAAGACTCCACTTTTCGCGGAACTGAAAACTAAGAACCAGTTGCGGCACAACATCCAGTCGTTGTCCTATAACGGTATGCTCTGCGTTGAACGTAGGAGTGACATTTCTACCTAGCAGTATCGGGTTGCTTTTCAGGTAGCTTATCTGCGCTTCAACCCCAATATTGGGATGAAACATATAGCCCATGTTGAACGAAAACTGCCAACCTGGGCCTTGTGTCCCTTGAACCGGACGGATGCTA
>JBFHEW010000601.1:0-2450 GCA_041583955.1 Bacteroidia bacterium
CGAAACCAGACTGGAAAGTGCGCGCAAAGGCGAACAGATCGCATTCGCAACTTACACCCCTACCCTCAGCGCAAATGCTTCGCTGAGCACATTCTACTCCAGCTCTTTCAAGGATATTGACTTCACTACCTTCGAGTCTACGCCAATACCCTACGGAGATCAGCTTGACCGGAACTTGAGCGAAGGTGTGGGCGTTTCGCTAAGCATACCCATCTTTAACCGGTTGGCCAGCAGAACTGCGGTGAAGAAGGCCCGATTGGGAAGAATGAATGCTGAACTTCAACTACAGGACCAGAAGAACCAGCTTTATGCTGCCGTTCAGCAGGCATACAATGATGCCTTGGCCGCCAAACGACAGTTCGATGCCAGCGACAAGAGCGTGCGGGCAACCGAAAAAGCCTTTGAGTATGCAGAGCAACGTTTCGGTGTTGGTTTGATGAATACGCTTGAATTCAGCACAGCATCGAACAACATGATGCGGGCAAAATCGGAACTTCTACGTTCGAAATACGATTACATATTCAAAATGAAGGTGCTGGATTTCTACCAAGGGAAACCGATTACCTTTGATCAGACCAAATGAAAAAGAACAGAATTGTAGTACTGCTCGTGGCCGTTGTTGTCGTGCTACTGGTGGCCGTTATCGTTGCCAAGAAGAAAGGCCTTGTAGGTGGTTCCCCTGCCATTCAGGTGGCCGTGGAAGAAGTAACCGAACGTGATATCATTGAAACCGTTTCTGCAAGCGGAAAGATCCAATCAGAGTCGGAAGTCATCATCAGCCCGGATGTTTCCGGAGAGATCATGGAGCTTCCAGTAAAGGAAGGCGACAAAGTGAAAGAAGGCCAACTGCTGGTCAAGATCGATCCAGACATCCAACAATCGAATGTTGAACGCTTGGAAGCGGCCCTCAACACCAGCAAGGCCAATCTGGCCAATGCACAGTCGCGATTGGCACAGTCTCAAGCGCGGCTCACCAACTCTGCAGCCAACTATGAGCGCATCAAAAAACTATTTGCTGATAAAGTGGTATCGCAATCGGAATACGATGCCACCCTCAGCGAGTATGAAGTGGCCAAAAGCGATGTGGAAGCGGCCCGCCAAAGCGTGGAGGCCAGCCGGTTCAGCGTGAAGAGTTCCGAAGCGGGGCTGAAAGAAGCACAGAAGAGCCTTACCCGAACCGAGATCTATTCGCCTGTAAATGGAACCATCTCCAAACTCAATTTTGAGAAAGGCGAACGTGTGGTGGGAACTACGCAGATGCAAGGTTCGGAGATCATGACCATTGCCGACCTTGATGGAATGGAGG
Source organism: Bacteroidia bacterium (assembly GCA_041583955.1). GTDB lineage: Bacteria > Bacteroidota > Bacteroidia > UBA10329 > UBA10329 > UBA10329. The sequence continues at coordinate 1,307 of JBFHEW010000601.1, forward strand.
TGACGGTTGAAGTGAATGAGAACGACATCATTCGTGTTGGTTATAACGACACTTGCGACATAGAAGTGGATGCATACCTCGGCAAGACCTTCAAAGGGATTGTGACCAACATAGCCAACTCTGCCATGTCGTCCGGAATGGGTACCGATCAGATCACCAACTTTGAGGTAAAAGTGAGGATCCTAAGAAGTTCTTACGCCAATCTGGTGAACGAAAAACAGCCCGACCAATCGCCATTCCGCCCGGGCATGAGTGCCACGGTAGATATCCGCACACGTCAGGAAAAAAACGTGTTGAGCGTGCCAATTCAGGCGGTTACCACCCGCACGCGGGCAGAGCTTGAACAAGTGGAAGGAAAACGGTCTGAGAAAAAAGAGAGCAAGGAGGCTTCGGATAGCGAAGAGTCGGATGATGACGTTGAAAGGGTTGACAGACCGCAGAAAGATGCTGACGCTGTAGAGCTGGTATTTGTAGTGAGCGGAGGAAAAGCCGTGGCCAAGGTGGTTAAAACAGGTATTCAGGATAACGAATACATTCAACTCCTTTCCGGTGTTGAACCGGGTGACAAGGTCGTTACAGCCCCGTACCGTGCCATTTCAAAGAAATTGAATCCCGGAGACGATGTCGAAGTGGTATCGAAAGACAATCTCTACAGATCGAGCGAAGAAGGCGGTTCGGGAGATTAAACCCTCATCACCATCATTTTGCCCACCATCGTACACATAGAAAGTTCCACGCTAACGTGTTCCGTGGTGGTTTCGGGTAATGGTGCCGTGCAAGCTATCCGCGAAACCCACGATAGGTCTTACGGCCATGCCGAGAAATTGGTGGTTTATATTGACGAAGCATTGGCCGCGGCAGGGCTGAAACCGACCGATCTTGATGCGGTTTGCGTATCGGGCGGACCTGGTTCCTACACAGGATTGCGCATTGGTGTTTCGGCCGCAAAAGGCCTGTGTTATGGTGCCGGTATTCCGTTGTTGACGGTCGGCTCGCTTGAATCGATGGCACATTGGTCAAAGGCCGGTTTCGATCAGGATCTGAAAGACATAGCGCTACTCTGCCCCATGATAGACGCGCGCAGGATGGAGGTTTACAGTCAGGTTTTCGATGCCTCTCTGAATGAGGTGGCGCCTGTTTCTGC
>JBFHEW010000602.1:0-2449 GCA_041583955.1 Bacteroidia bacterium
ATATTGCTCCAGGAGCTGCAATCCCTGCCGCATGTAGTCGATTCCCTTATCGAGGTCGCGCCTTTTGAGCTGATACCCGATACCGCAGTAAAGCCCGCCTGCTTTGGCGTAAAGCCCAAGCGCCTCATACAACTCAATGGCAGCAATGGCGTGCCCGAGGCTTTGTTCGTGGTTTCCCATGAGGAAGGTAACCGTGCCGAGCTTGGAATGGAGCTGTGCAAGCATCAAGCTGTCGTTCATCGCCTTGGCCTGCTGCATACCTTCTGTCAATAAAGAAAGCGAGGTAGGAAGATCGGCCACCATCTTGTCGTATGGAATGGACACGATGGTATCGAGCCGCGTTTGCGACAAACAGATGGTCGGAATCAGAAGCAGGAATAAAAACCGTTTCACAGGTGGCAAAGATCGGTAAGTTCTGTAAAAGCCCGACCGGCAGAGCCGTTCAAACATATCTGATGCGATTCCTCCGACCCAAGGCCGGAAACGATCACAACGGGATATTGCCGTGTTTCTTCCTTGGCAGGGTTGCAGCCTTGTTCTTCAGCATATCAAAGGCGCGCAATAGTTTCTTACGCGTTTCTGAAGGCATGATGACCTCGTCAACATATCCTTTTTCGGCAGCACGATACGGATTGGCAAAATGCTCCACGTATTCGTCTTCCTTTTCTTTCAGTTTAGCCTCTGGGTCGTCAGCTGCTTTTATCTCGTTCCTGAAGATGATCTCTGCAGCGCCTTTTGCTCCCATTACGGCAATTTCGGCCGTTGGCCATGCGTAATTCATATCGGCACCGATGTGCTTGCTGTTCATTACATCATAGGCTCCGCCATATGCTTTACGGGTGATGACCGTAATGCGCGGAACGGTGGCCTCGCTGAACGCATAAAGGAGTTTGGCGCCATTGGAAATGATTCCGTTCCATTCCTGATCGGTTCCCGGAAGGAAGCCAGGCACGTCTTCAAACACCAATAATGGGATATTGAAACAATCGCAGAAACGAACAAAACGGGCACCTTTGGTCGATGCATCAATGTCAAGCACTCCGGCCAGAACAGCTGGCTGATTGGCCACAACACCGATGCTTTTCCCGCCCAATCGGGCAAAACCGACCACCATGTTCTCGGCAAAATCCTTGTGCACCTCGAAGAACGAATCAGGATCCGCCACATGTTCAATGACCTCTTTGATGTCGTACGGTTGATTCGGATTTTCGGGTATGATCGTATCGAGTGCGGCACGGGTCTCGTCTGATGCGTGGTAAGGGATGGACGGAGACTCCTCCTCGCAGTTCTGAGGTACGTAACCGAGCAGTTTTTTCAGGTTCTCAATGCATTCCAGGTCATTGGCAAACGAAAAATGCGTGACCCCCGATTTGGTGGAATGTGCGCTTGCGCCTCCAAGTTCCTCGGAGGTGACTTCTTCGTGCGTAACCGTTTTCACCACATTCGGACCTGTTACGAACATATAGCTCGAATCCTGTACCATCATCACAAAATCGGTGAGCGCTGGCGAGTATACCGCCCCACCTGCACAAGGCCCCATAATGGCGGAGATCTGCGGAATGACACCCGAAGCACGCGTGTTTCTGTAAAAGATATCGGCATAACCTCCTAGAGAAACCACACCTTCCTGTATCCGGGCACCACCACTGTCATTCAGACCGATAACGGGTGCTCCGTTCTCCATTGCCAGATCCATGATGCGACAGATCTTCTTGGCGTGCATCTCGGCCAAAGACCCTCCGAAAACCGTGAAATCCTGTGCAAAGACGTACACCAGTCTTCCGTGCACGGTTCCGTATCCGGTGATGACCCCATCGCCCAAGTACTTCTGCCTTTCCAATCCGAACTCGACAGACCGATGGGTGATGAACATACCGATCTCTTCAAAGCTTCCTTGGTCGAGCAGCAATTCTATCCGTTCGCGTGCTGTGAGTTTACCCTTCGCATGCTGAGATGCTATACGCGCCTCGCCACCACCCGACAGGGCCAGATCCTGCTTCTCTTTCAGCTCGTTTATCTTGTCTTTCATATTCGAATCTCTTAAAACGCGGTTTTGAATTGGTCGAGGAAGCGCTTATCGTTCTCGAAGAACAAACGGAGGTCCTTCACCTGGTACTTGAGCATGGCGGTACGTTCGATGCCCATGCCGAAAGCAAATCCGGAATAGATCTCAGGGTCAATGCCGCACGACCTCAGAACATTCGGGTCAACCATTCCGCAACCCAGCACTTCGAGCCAACCGGTTCCTTTGGTAATACGATGGTCTGCTTCGGTCTCGAGGCCCCAATACACATCCATTTCTGCACTTGGCTCGGTGAAAGGGAAGTAGGATGGCCGTAAGCGTATCTTCGTTTCCGGGCCGTAGAACTCTCTCGCAAAATAGAGAAGTGTATCCTTCATATCGGCAAACGAGACGTTCTTATCGATATAAAGGCCTTCTATCTGATGG
>JBFHEW010000603.1:0-2439 GCA_041583955.1 Bacteroidia bacterium
ATCGTCTGAGGTGGGATTGCATTTACACAACGGTCTCCTGAAGCAGGATGCGAAAACCCTCAAGGTCGTTCCAGGTCTGGCTGAGTCGTGGTCTGTGGATGATGCCGGAACATCTTATGTCTTCAATCTGAGGAAGAGAGCTCTTTTTCATGAGGATGAATGTTTCGGGAACGCAAGCCGCGAGATAACGGCCCGCGATTTCCTATACAGTTTCAAACAATTGTGTTCAAAGGAAGCATCGGCAGCGTATGAAACCACATTCAAGGACCGTGTCGTAGGCGCCTCCGATTTCCATGAGGGCAGGGCAGACGATATTGCAGGAATAAAGGTGATCGATGACTACACGCTGAGCATACAGCTATTGAAGCCCGATCCGTCATTCCTCTACGTGCTGGCCCAGCCATCAACGGCCGTGGTAGCAGAAAAGGCAGTGAAGAAGTATGGTGCGCAATCGGTGGTGGGCGCTGGTCCTTTCAGGCTTGGCAGTACAGGAAAGGAGCTTGTCTTGGTTCGGAATGACGACTATTATGCGCAAGATGCGTTCGGAAACCGTTTACCTTTCGTAGACACCCTCATCTTCAAAGCGATACCAACGCGCGAGCAACAACTCAACGCGTTTTTTGCTGGCGATATCGATCTTGTATCCAATATTTACCCGGATCCGGTAAAGCAGATATTGGAGCAGCATATTGCCGCGTTTTCGGGCAGATCACCTCAGTATGTCATGCTCAGGGAAACGGAAGCCGTTGGCTACGAATCATATAGTATTCACCGGGCTGGGATCATCGGTTTCGGCAACAATTTCATGGGGTATCGCGATTTTTCGAGTGTTCAGATAAAACAATAGCACATCTTCGGGCCTTTAGTAACCATGGATATAAAAGGAAAGATCGCCCTCGTAACGGGCGGAAGTAACGGAATTGGAAAACAGATCGCGCATCAACTCATCAATGAAGGCGCCACGGTCTACATAACCGGTAGGAATGAAGAACGCCTTCGCGCGGCAGCTTCAGAAATGAACGTCAGGCCGATCGTTGCCGACTCTTCATCGCAAACAGATGTCGATCGGGTTTTCAATCAGATAATGAGCGAGAACAAGACCTTCGATATACTGATCAATAATGCTGGTTTCGGAGCCGGTTGGGCTGAGTTGGGGGAATTGGACATGGACGACATGAAGCGCGTGTATGAGACCAATGTTTTCGGTGCCGCTATGATGGGGCAGGCCGCTGCCAACATCTTCAAAAAGCAGAAATCGGGCAATATCATCAACATCGGATCCACCGCATCGCTCAAGGGTTACGCCAAAGGCAGCATCTACGCATCTTCCAAATTTGCGTTGCGCGGCTTGAGCCAATGTTGGCAAGCAGACCTTCGACCATATAATGTGCGAGTGATGCACGTGAACCCCTCTGAGGTGACCACCGCATTCGGAAAGACAGACGGACAAATGCGAGCGGAAGTGGAAAACAAACTGAGACCACAGGAGATTGCAGACGTGATCATTGCACAGCTGAAGATGGACGACCGTGGTTTCGTGCCTGAGGTCACTGTTTGGGCAACCAATCCGTGGTGAGACTCGGGTTTGCATGGCCTGCAGCCTTATATTTGGGTTCAATAGTTCAACTCAGACACACATGATGAAACGCTTTACTCTCGCATCCCTTGTTCTTTTTTCCTGTTTTTCAAACATTTTGGCACAACCGAGCACCGTTACGGTGGGTAGTACCACGCTTGATGTGCGGGTGGTGATTCAAGGCACCAACCAGAACAACGGCATCGATATTCCGTGGGAGATACAGTGGGGACCGGACGATCATATCTGGATGACCGAGCGCTACGGAAGAGTGAGTCGGCTGAACCCTGAAACAGGGGTTCGAACAACCATTCTGGACCTTACGAGCACCGTTTACGATAATGCCGAAGCCGGACTTTTAGGGCTAGCACTTCATCCTGATTTTGAGACCACACCGCATGTGTTCCTGGCCTATACCTATTACAGTGGAGGGATAAAGGAGCGCATCGTAAGGTATTCGTACAACAGCACATCGGGGATGCTGGAGAATGGCGTTACGCTGGTTGAAGGAATAAACGGAAACACCACGCACATCGGATGCCGCCTGTTGATCTTACCCGACAATACCTTGCTTGCTACAACGGGCGACTACCAGAATCAGTCATCACCTCAGAATGAGAACTCTGTGAGCGGAAAGATCCTCAGGATGAACCTGGATGGCAGCATTCCTTCAGACAATCCCTTCGGCCCGAATAGCTACCTATATTCCATTGGACACAGGAACGCTCAAGGGTTGGTGCTCGCCCCGAACGGAATCATCTACAGCTCAGAACACGGGCCCAGCACCAACGATGAGTTCAATATCATTGAGGCAGGCGGAAACTACGGCTGGCCAGATGTGCAGGGATTCTGCAACACAGGTA
>JBFHEW010000604.1:0-2430 GCA_041583955.1 Bacteroidia bacterium
AGTTGCCTTTCGTTACAATGCCGCCCAGATAGAAATCGCACATGTCGGGCGTATCCGCCACGTTGGTCAGAATGCCTTTCTCTTTGGCAATGGCCTTCACTTTTTCGTGTAACGATGGATTGTCGGTTGCCAGTATGAGCAACTGTTTTCCTTCCAGGTCGCGTTCTTCAAACGACCGCTCGTGCAGCGTCACGGTAGGGTGTTTTGATGCCAGGTCGATCACCTCTTGTTTGAAGGATTTGGCCACCACCGTCACCTTGGCGTTCGGACTGCTTTTGAGCAAGAAAGTGAGTTTTTCCAACCCCACGTTTCCACCGCCTACAAGCAGCGTTTCAAACGCGTGGACCTTCAGGAAGATCGGATATAGTTCGTTTTGGGTGCTCATGATCAACATTTCTTATGCGGTCATGCTGAACTTGTTTCAGCATCTAAATAGACCCTGAAACAAGTTCAAGGTGACGCGAATCGGTTGTTTTACTGTTTCAAATAATTCGCTTCAACAAATGCATGATTAAACTCAGGATGATGCTTCACCACCTCGCCCAACACAATGATGGCCGGAGCACCGATCTGATTGTCGGATGCCAGCTTTTCAATCGTGTCAACCGTACCAAGAACCACTTTTTCGTTCTCCAACGAACCGTTCTGGATGATGGCAACAGGCATTTCTCCGCGCCCGACATTCCGATAGGTTTCCGCAATGAGTGCGAGTTTTCGCGTTCCCATCAGCACGATAACCGTAGCTGTACTTTGGGCCGCCAAGGCGAGGTCCTTTGAAAGTTCCAGGTCTTTGGTCGTTCCGGTTATCACCCAAAAGCTTTCGCTGTCTTCCCTGCGCGTTACGGGAATTTTCTGCAATCCCGGAACACCGATAGCACTACTGATGCCAGGCACCACCTCGGTAGGGATGTTGAAAGCCTCTACGTATTCGATCTCTTCCTGTCCGCGTCCGAAAACGAACGGATCGCCACCTTTCAAACGCACCACGTGGCCGTAGTTCAGGGCATGTTCCACAATGAGTTTGTTGATCTCGTCCTGCTGGAACGAATGCTGTCCGGCCCGTTTGCCAACGAATAGTTTCGGGGCACATGCAGGTGCGTATAGCAGCAGGTCCGGATGTGTCAGTGCGTCATAAAGCACTGCATCGGCCGTGGTCAGTGCTTTTGCTCCTTTGATGCTTATCAGGTCGGGGTCGCCAGGGCCAGCGCCTACCAATGTCAATTTTGGGGTTGGATTCATGATTTCTTTTCTGTTTTTAGTTGTTGTTCTCTGTGATTTTTGATGGTGGCAAGGAATTCCTCTGCTTGCGCGAAATACTGCTTCGCAAATACTTCGGATGGTTTCTCTGAACGCATTTTCAGCACGAGTTCCGTGAAGGTGGTTCCCAGTTGAATGTTGTCCGTTTCCACGAATGTTCTGTCGAAATCGGTGATGATGCCTGCTTGCGTGTTGCACCTCACGTTCTCGCCAAGCAGCAATCCTTTCGCGCCATTCACAAAGGCGGTGTAGGTGTGGTAGATGCCATCGGCAAATCGACTTTCGTTCAAAGCCTCAGCAGCCCACTCGAGCTTTTCCTCGGCATCGTAAAAGAGTGTTTGCACGAGGTCGATGACCACACCGGCACACTCGCCCAAACCTATTTCGGGTTTGAACAATTCATCCTTGCCCCAATCGTAGTAGTCGCTCTCTTGAATGGTTTCCAACTCGGCCAACGGCTTGAACAGTTCGTAGAAATAATGATTGCCCAACCGCTGGTAGTAGTCGTTGAAGTACTCGCCTTCCAATCCATTCTCTTCGTAGTCGTTCAGTACCGAACGAAGCAGGTCGGGCGTTCTTTTTGACGGAATTTTGATCACCTTATCGGCCACGGTTCCGTTACCATTTCCGAGCGTTCCACCGCCCAAAAGCACCTGCATGGCCGGAACGACCTTCCCTTCATGCTTCATCGAACTTCCATGGAAACCGATGTTGGCAATGCCGTGCTGTCCGCATGAGTTCATACACCCACTGATCTTGATCTTGATGTCGCGGTTATGGATCAGTTCAGGATATTCGGAACGGATCACTTTTTCCAATTCAAGTGCCGTTCCCGTACTATTGGAAATGCCCAAGTTGCAGGTATCCGTACCCGGACAAGCGGTAATGTCGGCAACGCTATCGAAGCCTGGTTCTGCCAATCCGAGGGCATTCAATCCCTCATACAAAGGCGAAAGTGATTCCTGCGTCACGTAGCGCAGCAGATACCCTTGGTTGATGGTCACACGGATGTCATCTGCGGCAAATTGTGTCACCACCTTGGCAAAGGCACGAGCGGTATCCGAAGAAATGTTTCCCAACGGAACACGCACGAAAACCCCGAAGAAACCTTCCTGTTTCTGCTCAAAAACATTTGTTTTCAGCCAGTTGTCGTAGTGCTCGCGGTCTTTGATG
>JBFHEW010000605.1:0-2428 GCA_041583955.1 Bacteroidia bacterium
ATTCTTCCAACGTGATGGTCACCTCCTGCGGAGCCTTTTCGTACAGTGCAAGTTCTTTAATGAGAGCCAGCACTGAGGGAACATCATCCTTGGTACCTTTTCGCACCGAAAACGTGTGGTTATGATCCATGTGCCAAAAGTAGAAATTGCGCTACAGAACCAACGATGCTCTAAGCCACAGGTTTAAAAAAGAAGTATATCTTTAACCGGTCTAAAACAAGGTCAGGATAACCTGCTGTTTCAGTATCAACCAAACAAACACAATATGTTCAAAGGTCTTTTTAGGAGCGTGTTTCTTGCTTCGACCTTAGCCGTTCTTTCGATCGATCTGTCTGCACAGACCAACAATGTTGGCATCGGAACCACTACGCCCGATCCCACTGCAGTGCTTGATGTGGCCAATCCTTACAATGCGTTGCTTGGTATACGCTCAAAGGGAATGCTGGTGCCGTATCTTACGCAATTGCAGCGTAACCAGATGGAGGCACAGTACAATGACACGATTGCAAATGGTCTTATAACGTACAACCCTGAAGACGGGCAGTTCTGGTATTACAAGTATGATAGTCCGGTGCCGAGCGTTGCTCCTTTCGGAGATTGGTATGCGCTTTCCACAGCTACCACCAACACCAATGCCGGAACCCCACAGGGCGGCATCATCATGTGGTCGGGAACCATTGCTTCCATTCCAGCGGGTTGGTCGCTTTGCAATGGCTCTAATGGCACGCCTGACCTTACAGATAAATTCATCATTTCGGTAGCCAGTTCTGCCGAGAATCCCGGAACAGCACCGGTGCCGGGATTCTATGTGGATGTTGAGCCCGGAGCCGTTGTCAGCCCCGACAGACGGTTTTTCAAGTTGGCTTACATCATGAAGCTCTGATAATGAAGAAATAACGAATAGTTGTAGAGACCTGCCGAACAGCAGGTCTTTCAGTTTGTGAAAAAATAGCACCAAGTAACAGTACAGAAAATGGGTAACGTGACTTCTTTAGGCGAATTCATTGTAGAGAAACAGGACGACTTCAAGTATGCGAAAGGAGAGCTTTCGAGGCTTCTAAGTGCCATCGGGCTTGCTGCCAGAGTGGTTAATCGCGAGGTGAACAAGGCAGGATTGATGGAGGATATCCTTGGCGATGTGGGTGGGCAGAACGTGCAAGGAGAGCAACAGAAGAAGTTGGATGTCTATGCCGATGAGGAATTCATCCGTGCCCTGAAAGACCGCGGAGAGGTATGCGGGTTGGCATCGGAGGAAAAGGAAGGCGTCATTGAGTTTAAATCAGGCTATGCCGTTGACGGGAAATATGTTGTGGCCATCGATCCTCTGGACGGCTCATCGAACATTGATGTGAACGTTTCCATCGGAACCATTTTCTCCATTTACAGAAGAACTTCCGAGTCCGGTCCGGCCACCTTCAACGATTTCATGCAGAAAGGAACCGAACAAGTGGCGGCCGGGTACGTGATCTATGGTTCCAGCACCATGCTTGTCTACACTACAGGAAACGGGGTCAATGGTTTTACGCTCGACCCTTCGATAGGCGCGTTTTTCCTTTCTCATCCTGACATGAAAATCCCTAAGGATGGAACCATTTACAGTATAAACGAAGGAAATTATGCCCGTTTTCCGGAAGGTGTGAAGAAATACATCAAGTATTGTCAAGAAGAAGATGCAGCCACCAAGCGGCCATATTCATCGCGTTACATCGGGTCGGCAGTGGCCGATTTCCACCGCAACCTCATCAAAGGAGGCATCTATATTTATCCTACAACCACCTCTTCTCCGAACGGCAAACTCAGGTTGCTCTACGAAGCGAACCCATTTGCGTTTCTCATGGAGCAGGCTGGCGGTGTTGCAACAGATGGTTTCAATCGGATATTAGACATTCAGCCAACCTCCTTGCACCAGCGGACCCCACTTTTCATGGGTTCTGAGAATATGGTAAAGAAGGCAATGGAGCTCATGAAGGAAAACACGCCTAGCGGATAGAAGAACAAAGGCGCTCATTATGACAAAAGAAGATCTTATCGGGCTCTTTGAGCAATCAAAGACGCTAAGCGATATTGGCCTTGAACTGAAGACCGATGCTGCCAAGATAAGGTTGCGCGGAGTGGCCGGTTCGGCATACGCCTTTCTGGTTTCGAAACTGGTGAAGGATACCGATCGGGATCATTTGATCGTGCTGGCAGATAAGGAGGAGGCAGCCTATTTCCTGAGTGATCTGGAACTGTTGACGGGTAAGAAGAAAGTGCTTTTCTACCCGATGTCGTACAGAAGGGCCTACGAGTTGGAGGAAACCGACAACAGCAACGTCATTCAACGGGGCGAAGTGCTCAACGCCCTCCAATCAACCACCACGCAGCAGATAATTGTCACCTACGCGCAGGCATTGGCCGAGAAGGTCATCTCCAAGAAAACACTCCGGAA
>JBFHEW010000606.1:0-2413 GCA_041583955.1 Bacteroidia bacterium
AAGAGAAACTGCACTTCGTTCCGGAAGATGAATTGGATTTTACGGGACACGCAGACGGCATGGTGCGTTTTGTGGACCATAGGACCCTTCTCGTGAACGATTATTGGGCGGAGGACGAAGAATTCCAAGACCTGTTCCAAGCAGCCATCGAAACCACGGGGCTTGATGTGATCGTGCTTCCTTACGAACCCGAAGACGACCCTACGTTGGTCAGTGCCGTAGGACTTTACCTCAACTACCTCGAAATGAAGCAGGCAGTGATCGTGCCTGTGTTCAACCTGCCATCAGACAGCAAGGCAATGGAGATCCTTAGCGCCATCTTCAGTCACAAAAAGGTTGTTGCGCTCGAAAGCACCGACCTTGCCCGGACCGGTGGCATTCTGAACTGCATCAGTTGGAATATCCTGAAAGGATAAGGTCTGCTGTCGACCGCGAACGGTTACTTGTTCCTTACATGAATGACCTTGAACTTGGCCCCTGGCTGGGTTCTGGCATCCACTTCGAACTGCTTGAGTGAATTGAAGAGCGGGGTCAACTTGTCGAAACCGAAGTTCCGCGAATCGAAGTTGGGCTGCTTCTTGAGAATGAGCTTACCCACATCGCCCATAAAGGCCCAGCCATCCTCATCGGCCGCATCGTCAACCGAATTCTTCAACAGCTTAATGACCTGTGGCGTGATCTTATCCACCTGACGCTTCTGTCTGCGTTTGGTGCCTTTCTCAAGCACTTCTTCGTCTTCGTGCAGGATCTCCAGGTAAATGAACTTATCGCAGGCCACAATGAACGGGTTGGGCGTCTTCTTCTCGCCTATTCCGTACACGTTCATTCCGGCTTCGCGCAAACGGGTGGCCAGTTTGGTGAAATCGCTATCGGAAGAGACAAGGCAGAACCCATCCACTTTATCGGAATAGAGAATGTCCATGGCATCGATGATCATGGCGCTGTCGGTGGCGTTCTTGCCACTGGTGTAGCCGTATTGCTGGATGGGCGTGATGGCGTTTTCGAGAAGGATGTCCTTCCACTTTCCCAACCTCGGGTTGGTCCAGTCGCCATAGATGCGTTTGATGGTGGGAGTCCCGTACTTGGTTATCTCCTCCATCATTTCCTTGATGTATTTGCTAGGTATGTTGTCGCCATCGATAAGGACGGCCAGTTTAATGTCTTTTGTCATAATTGAATTGTGATCGTAGTCTGCCACCATGGATTGTTCGGGCGGCTTTGGTTGAGTAAAGGTAGTTGGAATTATTCTGGTTCAGACCAACCGCTTCTCAATGTAATCTGAATTGAGCAGCCCAAGGGCACCCATGTATTTGAGTTTGAAGGAAACGAGGTCGCCCACCTTGTAGGCAGAGTCGCTCTGCCCGATGTCTATCACCAGCATGTCGGAGCTGGCTCCAACCACCGTTATCTTCTCATCGTCCGGAATGAGGAAATCGGTGGATACATCGAGCAATCCGATGTCGAGAATGGCGCGTTGCATGTTCTTTCCGAGGTCGTTCTCATCGATCGTGAATACTTCACCCGAAGGATTTTCGGCCAGGTCGCCTATCGGAACCTTCGGTTTTTCGGTGATCTCAATGATCTCGGCAAACAGTTTGAATACATCAGACTGCATCCCCTCGATGGTGTCTTCGCTGAGCAGGTCGGCCCCGAAATAGAGGGTCTCTCCCACCCGGAAATGGTTCACGCTTTCGGGCACTTGATGCTTGAACAGCATGGGAATGATGACCGATGTGCCACCGGTTACCCACGGGATCCTGGTGTTGAACTTCGCCTCTATGAGTTGCTCGTATAGGCCGAGTTGGATGAGCTTATCCTGCGATGGCAGTACCCCATTGAGGCAATTGAGGTTGGTACCAATGCCCGAAATGCTGATGTTCGGAAGTTTGAAAATGCTATCGTAGAAATCCATCAGATGATCGCCCATGATGCCTTCGCGCAGGTCGCCCAGCTCTATCATGATGATGATCTTGTGTTTCTTGCCCTGTTTCACCGCCTCATCAGAAAGCATTTTGATGGTGGCAAACTCCGTATTGAAACTCACATCGGCATACTTGACGATCTTCTTGATGCTGCGCTTGGCCGGTGGTTTTATGTAAACCGTTTGCACCGAAGGGTCGATGTCCTTCACCACTTTGAGGTTACTGATGCGCGAATCGCATACCTCCTTGGTGCCGAGCTTGATAACCTCCTCGAGGTACTTCCTATTGCCGCAAAGCATCTTGGTAACCACGGCCCATTCCTTTCCGTGCTGCTTGAAGAGCGCATCGAGGTACTGGTAATTGTGCTTCAGCCTGTCCCTGTATAGTTCAATGAAAGCCATCTTTTACGGGGTTATTATCCGAGGTATGTCCTGCGGTAATCGTGTTAGTAATTCGTAGTTGAGTTGAATGCTGAGCTCTCCGAACGAGGA
>JBFHEW010000607.1:0-2411 GCA_041583955.1 Bacteroidia bacterium
GTTATTCTCTATAACGATCTGTTGCTTGACAACGGCCGGTGTGGCCAGCGAATCTTTCAGGTCCTTTATGGTGACTTCCATATCGTAGGTCCCGGGTTTTAAAGGAATACGTCTTTGATCGATGAAATCCAATGGTTCGCTGCCTAAGGCGTTCACAGGCCCGGAAACCCTGTAGGTATCTTTGAATGGCACCCAAACCCCCTTCGAAATGTGGTAGGTGATAATGACTTCAGAATGAAATCCTGATTCATCTTCTATAGGTATGAGTGAGTTTCCTTTAAGTTTCAAATAAGTTTCCACGTAAGGACCTTCGCTCGGAGAATCAAATTCGGCCATTGCAAATTCTGCCCTCAGATTTTGCGCTTCTGAGTTCAAAACGGACAGAAATCCGATCAGAATGAACAGCATTTGTTTTTTCATAGCGTAAAGTTATCAAACCACCGGTCAAGGATCATAGAGTTTTTGACAAAATGAGTCAATAAATAACGTTTCTACGGGAAGAAAATTATTTTACTTTTGCGCCCGGAGAGTTGGCAGAGTGGTCGATTGCAGTAGTCTTGAAAACTACCGTACCGAGAGGTACCGAGAGTTCGAATCTCTCACTCTCCGCCACGAACGGCCTTAGTTAATAGCTAAGGCCGTTTTTTTATTGTTCCATTGAAATGAAGAATACGTTAGTAGTAGGCGCATCTCCGAATCCCGATCGGTACGGATATCTTGCAGTTGAAAGACTGAGTGATTTCGGACATCCGGTGTATGCTTACGGAATCCGTCAGGGTAGGATAGGGGAGATCGGTATTTCGTCAGAATGGCCCAGCGGGCAGTTCCACACCGTTACGTTATACATCAATCCTAGGCTGCAGAAAGAATATTACGACCGTATCATCAACCTCAGGCCCGAACGTGTCATCTTCAATCCCGGAACGGAGAATCTGGAATTTCAGCAACGATTGGCAGAGCAGGGCATCCCTTTCGAGGAATCGTGTACGCTGGTGCTTCTTAACATCGGGAAGTACTGATCAGAAATCGTCAGAACCACCGCCATCCGAATCGCCTGAACCCGAACCACGGCCACCCCGGTCGCGTTTCTTCTTCTGGTTGAGTCTGTAGGCAAAACTCACTACGAATTGCCTTGCACTCCATTGGAAATCGTTGGTTGACACAAGGGTCGGTGTATCGATCTCCCATCTTCGTCTTCGCGAGTTTAGAAGGTCTCTCGCGCTTAAAGTGATGGTACCGTTCCCTTTCAGAACGTCCATTGCCAATCCTACATCCCACGAATACATGCTCAGACTTCTACCTTGAGGTGTGTTTCTTGGTGCGTGATACATGAAGGAGGTTTGGATGTCAAGCATCTTCTTAATGGTCCATTTACTGGTGAAGCGGCCGGTTGCCGAGAAGGTTTCTGCATAGAATGATTGATCTTTGTACTGGCCGTTGGTAATGGAGTAGAACGCGTTGACGTTGAGCGAGGTTCTCCACCATTTGAATAGATTGTAGGAGAAACTCAGTTCCAACCCGCTGGCATCCTCTGTGCTTAGATTTACCGGAAACATGGTGATAAGCCCAGTAGAATCCGAAACAGAAATGCGCTCCACCACGCCTTCACTATGGCGGTAGTAGATGCTGGATAGCAGAGTGCCGTTGTTCCATGTTTTCAGATGCCCTATTTCGGCAGAATGTGTGAAAACAGGATCCAGATTCGGATTCCCCATTCTGAAATTGCGATTATCAGATATGCTGGAGAACGGGATAAGATCGCGGAACCGTGGACGTCCGATTCTTCGACTGTAGCTTATTTGGAGCGAGTTTCCACGCTGAAATTCGTAACTGAGATGGGCCGATGGGAAAAAACTGATGTATCTGCGATTGTTCTTTTCGTTGGTCTTAATGAGTTCGGTGGAAATGTCCGAGTACTCTGCACGCAACCCGCCTTGAACAGAAAACTGCTTCACTTTTGCACTGGCAATGAGATACGCTGCGTACACGTTTTCGATGTAAACGAAATTATTATCGAAGTCTGATAGGGTTTCCCATGCCGCGTTTGTATCATTCTGCTGGTCAACCTGATAATCGTTGTCAATTCTTCGCAGTGTGGCCTTGGCTCCGGTTTCCATCCTGATGTGTTCCGTAAACGGATGCACATAATCAGTTTGAAAAAGCCAGTTCCGTTCGTTTTCGGTGTTTGAAGTGCGTTGGAAAAGGTTGTAATCGCTACCGGATTCCGAAAGGTCACCGTTTTCCATATCCTCGCTCAAAAACCACTTCACGTCTGCGGTCAAAAGCTGTTCTTCGGTCTTAAAGGTGCGTCTGAAATTAACATTGGCCTCAATGTTCTGTTGTGCTTCGTGTTCATCTTCCGAACGTGATACTACCTGGGTCACGCTTCCATTCTCATCAATATCGGTGTA
>JBFHEW010000608.1:0-2409 GCA_041583955.1 Bacteroidia bacterium
CAAGTTCGGTGCAAAGCCGATCTCCGACAGAACCCTCTTCCTCGAAACACACAAAGCAGGAATCATCGACCAGGACATGACCTGGAAGGAATTTCAGACCATGGGGTTTGATGAAGTAAGAACGATGCTCGTAGCAGTACAACAGCCAGTTATCCAAGCCATGGAAGCACAGAATGGAAAAGGAAGCAAGAAGAGAATCAGAGCGAATATCTTTTGATTAAAACCTCCAAGCATTAACCAGAATACGAACCAATCAGAAATAAATGAGACCAGAACTATTCACAGCGTTGAACTCAACCACAGTTGAACTCTCTGCAAAAGGTATTGAGCTGGCAGCGATGATAAAGTGGAATTTGCAAGAAGATGAAGTGATACTTGAAGAGCTGTCCAACCTACTCTATGCTGCTTCTGACGAACCGTGGCAAGACAGCAAGACATCTGAGCCGTTTGAATACCTCATGGCAAATAAGAAGTGACGATAGCTGCGAAACCCAACCTACCTAACCTCCTCAAACAACGACCCGATACATAGAGTAAATGAGAACGCCTTCGAAACAAAAAATACTGCTGTCTTATCTGACCACTTCTTTACTGATAACGACCGTTTCTATTTCAATTGGAGCCATAGGGGTCTTTGATCCCGGTTTCGGCAATCCTTCTTCTTGGAACTCAATGGAGATTGTGATCCTCTTGAAACTATCGGTGGTTCTGACTGCCAATTTCTTCCTTCATCTGTTCTACTATTTCGGAGGATTCAAAGCCGCTCCGCTTACAAAAGGACTGGGCATTGGCGCAGGGCTAGGCCTTGCGATCTTTCTGATAAGCTTCTTCGGGCTTCACACCATGGAGATGGACAGCACCGTTACAGATTCATTCTTCGTTTCGCTGGCAGCTCGACTGGTAGAATATACCGCTGGAGGCATTGCAACGGCAGCCTTAAGCGTATCCGACCTTTCGAGGTGGAGTTTTACACGCGCTTTCTGATTAACTACTGTATAAACCAACCGCATCAGCACCTCCTCTACCTACGACAACCAAACCTAATCAAACTCCCACCGAATGGACCACAATCAAACAACGACATCTAAGACATCTAATTCGTATAAAAGAAATAAGGACATCTGGTTCATTCATGACGACCTAGCCTACCGGTTCCTTATTCATTTTGAACTGAAGGAAAAACCTTTCGGATGTAGGGTTCGCATTTTTGACGATGGAGATGTTGCTGTAATGGAGCTTATTGAAACATTCCGTTCAAAGAAGGAAAAACTGCCCATGGTCATATTTGCCAAGATATGTTGTACCCGGTTTGGAGCATGGCGTTTAGTTGACACCCTCAAAGAACTAGGTATTCACATCCCCGTTGTACTCATTTCTGCTGAACCGAGCAGAACAGACATGAACCGGATAGAACGCGAACCACTGATAATGGGTTTGGTTCCTAAGGATAACGACCCGGAAGCTGTGCTCAGTAAGATTGAAGACATACTTTCTGAAGACGTTGACTAGAGGTCGCTTCATTTTTCATGACGTCTCTCATGACACCAATGATGGCCGAAGCCTACAGAATTAAACTACCTTAGGGTTAAGATTCCAGAACATGATAAAACCGGCCATTCCAAACAACGAAAAGCAACGGGTTGAGGCACTTTTACAATACGAGATACTTGATACACTTCCAGAGCAGAGTTTCGATGACCTGACCAGAATAGCTGCTGAGATATGTGGCGTACCCATTTCATTGGTAAGCCTTGTGGACCCGAACAGGCAGTGGTTCAAATCGCATCATGGAATTGACGCCACTGAAACGCCTCGTGATCTGGCTTTCTGCGCTCACGCCATCAACGACCCAGCTGAGGTCCTTATCGTGAATGACGCATCGAAGGACAATCGATTCTTTGACAATCCATTGGTTACCAACGACCCCAACGTGGTCTTCTACGCTGGCGCTCCTCTGGTTGACTCCAATGGTCTGGCAATGGGAACGATCTGTGTCATTGACCACAAGCCACGACAACTCAATGAAGGTCAGGTAGATGCCCTGAAAGCTCTTGCTAGACAGGTAATGCACCAAATGGAATACCGAAGAGACCTCAAACAGATCGAAAAGGCGAAAGAGGAGACCCAACGGACTTCCGAGCAGTTTCAGACCATCATAGAATCTGCGCCAAGTGGAATGCTGAAGGTCAACGAACAAGGCCACATTGTAATGGCCAACAAGCAGATCGATCAGCTATTCGGTTATTCGAGGGACGAATTGATGGGAAGCAGCATTGAAATGTTGATCCCGGACAGGTACAGAACCAGTCACAAAGGCAAACGCAAAGACTTCTTGAAGAATCCTGAGAAAAGGTCGATGGGAACAGGACGAGAACTCTTCGGCCTGAAAAAGGACGGATCCGAATTTCC
>JBFHEW010000609.1:0-2403 GCA_041583955.1 Bacteroidia bacterium
GGCCGCACAATACTATCTCCCTGAGCAACCATCCACGACCCTTCGGGAGTGCGGTCCAATGCCATCAGTCTGTGAGCGATCCATCTACCATTCTGCTCAAAAACGATGACCTGGCCCAACGCCAATTGCTCGATAGGGACGCGAACGGTAATGGCAATATCGCCCTCCATCAGATACGGGAACATACTACTGCCTCCCAACCTGAAACGGACCTGATGACCATCCACGAGCAACTTTCGCCCAAGTTCCTTGGTCTCAGCAGCATCAAGTATCCGACCTTCAGACATCGTAGGATCTAACCTTGCTTACAACATTCCGATCGGGAACAAAGCCGAGTGCGTACACCGGAATGGCGCTCACCATTTCGGTGATGAAATGCAGATGATGTTCTACCATCCTACGGTCATATCCATGCTGAATGCAATTGGCCGCAAGCGCAGAAACGGCCGTTGCCCCGTGCAATCGTTCCATTCCATTCTCTTTAGCATGATGGATGATGTACGCTGCGTTCAATGCGGATGTCCGAGGTCGATCAGCATAGAACATGGGCGTATTGTGAACCGTGTAGCCACCATTCTCCTTTCTGATGATGAGTCGGTCATCGTTCAGGACATCGGCCCCTTCATCAAACCAAATTCGGGCCATGGTGCTTTTTCCTTTACCCGAAACCCCTGTGAAAATACGTCCGATACCATTATCACTGATTCCGGACGCATGTATCATGATGGCTTCGTGGTTCACCGTAAGGTAGTACATGAGCAGAGGGCCCAACGGATATTTGAGTGGGTCGATGGGATCGGTGGGTGCTGCAGATGATGCCATGTATACGTTCCAATTTCTGAACTGGGCATCTGTAGTGCAGGTCTGTTGCAATGTTCCTGGCGATTCGGAATCGAAGACGTTGAAAACATACGTGTCTCCACATAGTGAGACATTCCACAACTCCCCTTCCGGCATTCTAGCGCTATAGAGCAGTTTTCCGCCAGAGAGAGGCTCGTTAGGCAACTTACCGAAAGAATTGACGGTCATATGGGGCTCAGTACTTTCAGACTCGACCACAAACGGCAGGTAGCCTTCATCGAGCTTGATCGGGCTTTCGCCTGCCTGCCTGACCTCAATGATAAAATCTGCTATGCGAAGGAAAACGGTTCCCATTGGCTTCTTACTTCGCAAGAAAGCCCTCTAGTTCAACGAGAAATGAAGTCACATCCTCGGTAGCAGTCTCCCTATCGATTTCAAATTCCGAAACAACGGCATCAACCATACTTTCAACCGATTCATTCTCATCCAATTTCTCCCAGATGAACGACCCAACTTCATTCAGTGTGAACATCGTATTAAGGTCGGCAACGCTCCCCTGCAGCGGAACCAGAACGAGTTCATTACCCACCTGTTTGGCAGCCAACTCGGTTTTTCTGGCCTTCAGTTGTTTCAGTTCGTTCATGACGTTGAATTTATGCCGAAACTAAAAAAGTAAAGGATGCCTAGGCATCCTTTCTTCATTTCATTCACATTCAGCTCAATGGTCATTTCCACCATCTCAGCGGATTAAGGAACTTCAAGCTACCCGGGTCTCCACCAGGTCCTGTAGACATCATGACCATATTGATGTTGTTGTCGATCGTGACCTTCTTCACCTCTGGCTTGGTGTAGGCTTTATTTTTCTTGCTCATGGATAAATTACGTTTGTTGGAATTACAGAATGTCTTCCGAAGATACACAAATTGATTCTTGTCAATTGTAACAAACACGCCCCTGATGAACATTTTTCCTACTGGAAAGTTCCGCTAATGGTTCGCTACAATACTTTGAACCAACGTCCACTGCACTATCTTCGCGACCCATGAACCTAAAAAAGTTTGTATTCAATCCTTTTCAGGAAAACACCTACCTGCTTTGGGACGAAGCAAAGAACTGCGCCATCATTGACCCGGGTTGTTCTGATGATTATGAACGGAACGAATTGGTTGCGTTCATTGAGAAAAACGGGCTGAATCCAGTGAAGCTACTCAATACGCATTGCCACATCGATCATGTACTGGGAAACAAGTTCTTGGCTGAGAAATACAATCTGGGACTGGAAATGCACAAGCTCGACCTTCCCGTTCTTAATGCCGTTCCGAATTACGGAGCCAATTTCGGCTTTGATACGGGCCCGATGGTGCAACCTTCTGTGTTTTTGGAAGAAGGTGAAACGATAAGGGTCGGTTCCATCGAACTTGAGATCATCTTTGTTCCCGGACACTCGCCAGGCAGCATCTGCTTCTATCACGTGGCGAGCAAGCAGGTCATTTCCGGTGATGCACTCTTCTATGGCAGCATTGGCCGTACCGATCTTCCGGGAGGGAACTACGAGCAGCTGATCCGCGCCATTAAAAGCCAATTGCTTACGCTTCCGGAAGA
>JBFHEW010000610.1:0-2399 GCA_041583955.1 Bacteroidia bacterium
CTGCGCGGAATGGCAACAGTTCATCTCTCAGTTCAAATTGAAAAAGCCAACTCCCCGCTATTTCCGTTGGGCTCTTTGTTTCCTTGCAGCCCATTACAGCCATCAGCAAGATGAGCAAGCAGGTCAGCCTTTCAGCTTTCAATGAATTCACTTTCAATGGAATATTCGGAATCGAACAGGAAGTTCACAGATAGTTTGCCCTTCATCATATAGCCTTCTCCGGTGGTGAAGAACAGACTTTGGTCTGAGCTGTAAAGGAAATTCTTGGTCTGCTTGTCAACCGTTACCTGTAGGCATTGACGCGTTTCCTTGTCAATGGTGACCACCACGTTCTTCACAGGGATCTCTGCGTTCTCTGTTTTGTAGGTAATGATGTAGACCCGTTCGAGAAAGATGCTGTCAACCTTGAATTCGCCTCGCCATGCCGGGCGGTTGATGTCTGCTTCCTTGAAAGCATTCAATTCTTCTTCCCAATTGATGTCTCCACGCTCAATGATGTGGCTGTGACCATCTTTCGTGACGTGTTTCCGCACCCGTTGTTTCCGGGTCTGAAGATTGTCAACCTGTTTCGCCATGAACGATGGCAGGTCATAGTAATACCTCTGGTCTTCGTAATAAACCTCCACTGGATCCTTGGCACAGGAACTCAGGATAACGATGAATGCTATGAGTAGCGGTCGGTTCAAATGATACGGTCAGAGGTCAAATTTTATTCCTTGCGCCAAAGGCAGTTCTGTACTGTAGTTGATGGTGTTGGTCTGCCGTCTCATATACACTTTCCATGCATCAGAACCCGATTCGCGCCCACCACCGGTCTCCTTCTCTCCACCGAACGCACCACCGATCTCAGCTCCCGATGTTCCGATGTTCACATTCGCAATGCCGCAATCCGATCCGGCATAGCTCAAGAACAACTCAGCCTGACGCAGGTTAGTGGTCATGATGGCAGAGGAAAGTCCTTGGTCAACACCATTCTGCAATGCAATTGCCTCGTCAATATCGTTATACTTCAGCAAATACAAAATAGGAGCGAATGTTTCTTGCTGCACAATTTCAAAATGGTTCTTAGCCTCGGCAATGGCAGGCTTCACATAACAGCCGCTTTCATAGCCTTCGCCTTCCAGAACACCGCCTTCCACTACAATGTTCCCGCCTTCGGCCTTTACTTTTTCCAATGCTTTCAGATACGTTTCCACCGCTTGCTTATCGATGAGGGGTCCAACATGGTTCTTCTGATCGAGCGGGTTTCCTATGCGCAGCTGGCCGTAGGCTTTCACCAAGCTGTTCTTCACTTCGTCATAAACACTTTCATGAATGATCAATCTCCGTGTGCTTGTGCATCGTTGTCCGCAGGTGCCCACTGCTCCGAAAAGAGCTCCCACAATGGAGATCTTCAGGTCGGCATTCTCGGTAATGATCACAGCATTGTTGCCTCCCAATTCGAGTAGCGTTTTTCCCAAACGGGATCCTACGGCCATGGCCACTTTCTTTCCCATTCGTATCGAGCCGGTGGCAGATATGAGCGGAACACGCTTGTCGTTGGTCATCATTTCACCCACGGTGTAATCGCCTTGGATCAGACAGCTTACGCCTTCGGGAACGTTGTTCTTTTCGAACACATCTTTAATGATGTTCTGGCAGGCCACTCCCGAAATGGGAGCTTTCTCAGAGGGTTTCCAAATGCATACATCGCCACATACCCAGGCAAGCATGGAGTTCCAACTCCATACGGCCACCGGGAAGTTGAATGCCGAAATGATTCCTACGATACCCAGTGGGTGGTACTGCTCATACATTCTATGTAGCGGTCTTTCCGAGTGCATGGTCAACCCGTAAAGCTGTCGCGAAAGCCCAACGGCAAAGTCACAGATGTCTATCATTTCCTGAACCTCTCCAAGTCCTTCCTGAAGGCTTTTCCCCATTTCGAAGGACACGAGTTTACCCAAAGGCTCTTTCTTTTGGCGCAAGGCATCACCTATCTGGCGCACGATCTCTCCTCTTTTAGGAGCGGGCCAGGTTCTCCACTCCACAAATGCCTGCTGTGCTTTGGCTACCACCAATTCGTAGTCCTCCGAGGTGCAAGATCCGACCGAAGCGATAAGACTACCGTCTACCGGAGAATATGATCCAATGGCTTTCCCATTTCCCTTATGATCAACCAGACCTGTGGATGAAGCAGGGTTCATTCCACTGATATTGAGTGCTTTGAGCACATCTTTGATTTCCGTTCCCATTTCTATCGTTACCTCCGACATGTATCTGAAATTATGCGTTTGGGCAAAGGTAACAAATAAGGATGCGGAGTTCTGCCAAACAAATACCCCCACCGAATCGGCCGAAGCGTCATACGATGGGGGTGAAACCAGGAATTGGAACTGTTCTCCAAAGTTAAAACATCC
>JBFHEW010000611.1:0-2382 GCA_041583955.1 Bacteroidia bacterium
GGCTGCTGAACAGCAACTTGTCAAGCATATACCTAAAGAACATATCGCTACGGCACATCATTGGCTTATTCTTCATGGCCGCTATACCTGTCTTGCGCGTAAACCCAAGTGTGAGGATTGTGGTTTGACGGAGTGGTGTAAATATTTTCAGAAGAAATAGCTCCGTAAATACCTTACGTTCTGTCGTCTTAGACTTGCAATCAAAGTGGAAAACTTGGCAACGGAAGGGGCGGAAACCGAACTTAAACATCGTTACTTTGTTTCCGCAGCAGGAAAAACGAAAAACACCAAAAGGAAAATCGGATGAGTATTGTAACGTTAAAGGAAGGAGATAAGGCACCGGGGTTTTCGGCAAAGGATCAGAACGGGAATACGGTTTCGCTTTCTGATTTCAAGGGTAAGCGGGTCATTCTGTTCTTCTATCCTAAGGATATGACGCCTGGATGCACGGCAGAGGCATGTAATCTTGGAGAGAACTACGCTGCATTGAAAAAGCGTGGTTTTGAAGTGATCGGGGTATCTGCCGATGATGAGGTGCGCCATCTGAAATTCATTGAGAAGTATAGCTTGCCATTCACGCTATTGGCCGACACAGAACTAGACGTGATAAAGGCCTACGGTGTTTGGGGAAATAAGAAATTCATGGGAAAGGAGTACGATGGTATACATCGCACCACGTTCGTGATAGGTGAAAACGGAATGATCGAAAAGGTCATTCTTAAAGTAAAAACGAAAGACCACACAGCTCAGATCCTGGAGGAACTGGGCGAATAATCGAACCAATAAAGACTAGAAATTATGGCTAAAGACGAGAAAACAGAGAAATTGAAGGCCCTTCAGATGGCCATGGATAAGCTTGAGAAAGCGCATGGCAAAGGGTCCATTATGCGAATGGGCGACTCAGCAGTGGAAGATGTGGACGTGATCCCATCCGGTTCCATTGGTCTTGATGTGGCGTTAGGAATTGGCGGTTATCCGAAAGGAAGGATCATTGAGATCTACGGACCAGAATCATCGGGTAAGACAACCTTGGCTATTCATGCCATTGCAGAAGCGCAAAAGAAAGGCGGTATCGCAGCTATGATCGATGCC
This sequence comes from Bacteroidia bacterium, assembly GCA_041583955.1. Taxonomy (GTDB): domain Bacteria; phylum Bacteroidota; class Bacteroidia; order UBA10329; family UBA10329; genus UBA10329. The sequence goes on from JBFHEW010000611.1 coordinate 1,093, forward strand.
GAACACGCATTCGACCGCTTCTATGCTGAGAAACTGGGGGTTGATATCGATAACCTATTGATATCGCAACCTGACAACGGTGAGCAGGCATTGGAAATTGCCGAAAACCTGATCCGTTCCGGTGCTATTGACATCATTGTGATCGACTCGGTGGCAGCCTTGACGCCACGTGCCGAGATCGAAGGTGAAATGGGAGATAGTAAGATGGGGCTTCAGGCACGTTTGATGTCGCAGGCACTTCGGAAACTTACAGGAACCATCAGCAAGACCGGATGCGTTTGCATCTTCATCAACCAACTGAGAGAGAAGATAGGGGTGATGTTCGGGAATCCGGAGACGACCACCGGAGGTAACGCGCTCAAATTCTATGCTTCAGTAAGATTGGATATCCGAAGAGTCGGGCAGATAAAGGCCGGAGACGATGTAAGTGGCAACAGGGCCAGAGTAAAAGTGGTCAAGAATAAGGTAGCACCTCCGTTCCGTAAGGCAGAGTTCGATATCATGTACGGTCAAGGCGTTTCCAAAGTAGGAGAGATCATCGATCTTGGCGTGGATCATGGCATCGTGAAGAAGAGCGGTTCGTGGTTCAGCTACGGTGAGACCCGGCTCGGACAAGGGCGCGATGCAGTGAAGGATCTGCTTCTAGACAATCCTGAGCTTATGGAAGAATTGGAGGTGAAGATCAAAGAGGCGATCTCCACCGGAGGAGTTGCTGTGGCCTAATGAGGAGATACACCACCCTTCTCAGTCTGCTCTTTTTCGCATTCGTGGCCTGCAACGAAGGTGCCGACCCGAACAAGGAAGATGTGCAGTCGCAGGTCGTTGAAGAGGAAACGCCACAAATGGCGCGATTGGACAGTTTGACCAAGTTACTGGATAAAAAGCCGAACGATGCCAAGCTCCTGAATGAACGCGCAAAGGTGTTCCTGGAAGTGAACGAAGTGAATTTTGCACTTGCCGATGTTGGCCGAGCGTTACTCATTGACAGTACCAAGGCTCCGTACTATCTTACCATATCTGATGTGTATTTCAGATTGAACAAATCGGAACAGTGTAAAAAGGCCCTGGAGAAGGCGCATGCACTGCAACCCGATTTTGCAGAGCCATTGTTCCGCTTGGCGCAGTTTGAACTCTACCTGGGTAATCATCAGAAAAGCATCAACTATGCAAACGAAATGCTCCGGATAGATTCACAGGACGACCGCCCGTTCATGATAAAGGCGCTATGCTACAAAGAGTTGGGAGATACCACCATGGCCATTCATAACTACTTGGAGGCAACCACCGAAA
>JBFHEW010000612.1:0-2371 GCA_041583955.1 Bacteroidia bacterium
ATTGCAGTGAACGCCTAAACAGAACATAAGATTACACGGCATGCCTATAGTAGAAATTAAAGTACCGAGTCCGGGAGAGTCGATAACAGAAGTGGAAATAGCTTCTTTCCTGAAGCAGGATGGCGATTACGTATTCCTTGACGAGGAGATCTGTGAGGTGGATTCTGACAAGGCCACATTGGCCATTCCTGCAGAACAGGCAGGTACCATCACTTGGAAGGTATCAGAAGGAGATGCTGTACCCGTTGGCGGTGTCATTGCAACGATAGACACAGATGCCAAAGCACCCGAAAACAGTGCTCCAGAGCCTAAGAAGGAAGCAGCTGTGGTAGAAGAGAAGAAAGCAGCGGCACCTGCAAAGGCAGAAGCACCTGCGCCTAAGAAACAGGAGTCTTACGCTAGCGGAACACCATCGCCTGCAGCTAAGAAAATGATGTCGGAGAATGGCGTTTCGGCCAATCAGGTAAAAGCAACCGGCAAGGACGGACGCATTACAAAACAGGATGTGTTGGCGGCCATGTCGTCTGGTTTTTCGTTAGGCGATGCAGGCCAAAGTTGGGCCGGTGGTCGCGAGCAACGTGAAGAGAAAATGAGCATGCTCCGCAGAAAAGTGGCCGAGCGATTGGTTTCCGTTAAGAACGACACGGCCATGCTCACCACCTTCAACGAAGTGAACATGAAACCGATCATGGATCTTCGCAACCAGTACAAAGGGAAGTTTGCAGATTCTCACGGGGTGAACCTCGGTTTCATGGGCTTCTTTACGAAAGCCGTGACCGAAGCACTGTACCATTTCCCTGCTGTGAATGCAATGATAGATGGACAGAACATCATCTATCATGACTATTGCGATATCGGCATTGCCGTTAGTTCACCGAAAGGATTGATGGTTCCGGTTGTGCGCAATGCTGAGCAAATGAGTCTGGCAGAGATCGAGGCAGAGATCAAGCGGTTGGCCATCAAAGCCAGAGACGGGAAAATCTCTGTTGATGAAATGACCGGTGGAACGTTCACCATCACCAACGGTGGTGTGTTCGGGTCGATGATGAGCACACCTATCATCAACCCACCGCAGAGTGCCATTCTTGGAATGCACAATATCGTGGAGCGCGCAGTTGTTGAGAACGGAGAGATCGTTGCACGCCCGATGATGTACCTGGCGTTGAGCTATGACCATCGGATCATTGACGGAAAAGAGTCTGTTTCGTTCTTGGTGAAGGTGAAGAACATGCTCGAAAACCCTGCTACCATGCTATTCGGTGGTAAGACAGGCGAAGAGATCCTGCTCGGATTATAATGTACCAACGGCTTTGACCCATGCTCTTATTCGCATGGTACCGAAGCAATTCGTTCAATTCTAAAACCCATTGCACGGGTTTCGCGTATTATCGTCATATCGATAAGGCGTGGGAGAGAATAAACTACTAGAACAAGCACTTCAGGATAAACTTCATACGGCCGAAAAACGGCTGTCGCTGCTGCGCTTCGTACTCATTGCGTTCAACTCGCTCATCTATCTTCTATTCCTACCGCATGAGAACATGGTGTGGTTGGCATATGGCGTGATCATCGTTGCCAATCTCTATTCGCTTTTCTCGTTGGTATTCGAGCCTTACAAGAAATTCCCGTTCTTAAGCAGTATTCACTTCACCACCATCAGCGATAGCACGCTCATCGTACTATGGATCATGGCAACCGGATTCATGGATTCGCCATTCTACATTATCTGGTATGTTTCGCTGATCGCGGTAGCATATCGGTACACTGTTAAAGAGACCGGTGTGTCAACAGTTGCCTACGTGGCATGCTATCTACTCATCTATCTCATAGACACCGAGAACAGCACTCCCACCGGTGTGTTGCTGACGCGGCTGGGCTACCTCCCACTTGCCGGGATGCTCGGCATGTACTTTTCCACCGAAATTTCGGAACAGATAGATGGTAAGATCAGGATCATCAAAGGCGAACAGGCCCTGAAGGATGCACACGACACACTGGAAAAGAAAGTGGAGCAGCGAACCAAAGAGCTGAGCATCATCAATAAGGATCTGACGGATAGCCTTAGCTATGCAGAACGGATCCAAAGTGCCATTCTACCCACGTCAAAGGATCTGATGATGCTTTTCAAGGATTCGTTTGTCATACACCTTCCTCGCGACATTGTGAGCGGTGATTTCTATTGGACATTTCAGCATGAGCAACTCACATTCGTAGCCGTTGTGGATTGCACGGGCCACGGTGTGCCTGGCGCACTGATGTCCATGATAGGAAACAACCTCCTTGAGCGCACAGTGGTTGAAAAGCGCATTCATGACCCTGCCGAAATACTGAGACGGATTGACAAGGACCTTGCAGAACTGGTAAAGAACAG
>JBFHEW010000613.1:0-2357 GCA_041583955.1 Bacteroidia bacterium
ATCAAGAAAATCAAAGGAACAATAAACCTGAAAGATGCTAAGAGTTCTGAAAATCCTTGAAATGGCATGGTTGCTCATCGGTATATTTTCCATGGTGATGGGAGCATACCAATTCAATCAATTCGGATGGGACGCTTCAAAATGGTTCTTCGGTGGTGCATTGATAGCCGGTGTATTCTTCGCGTTCAGAAGGAAACAACGCCTCAAATTCGAGCAATCGGAAAGCGAGAATAAACCCGAGGATAATTGAGCTATCTCGTCATCATACTGGTGTGCTTGGTGCTTTCTGCGTTCTTCTCAGGAATGGAGATAGCGTTCGTATCTGCCAATCGTTTCAAGATAGAGGTTGACCGCAAGAAAGGGCATCTTGCGGGCTCCATTATCGGTGGTTTTCTGGAGCAACCATCCCGGTTCATAAGTGCCCTGCTGGTTGGAAACAACATTGCCTTGGTCGTGTACGGCATTACCATGGCCAAGATACTGGAGCCGGAGATCAGGAATTTCACCGAATCGGAATCGATCATTCTGGTGGTTCAGACGATCCTCTCCACACTACTCATTCTTGTAACTGCCGAATTTCTTCCCAAAGCGTTCTTCCGGATCAATCCGAACCGCATGCTTGATCTGTTCGCTATACCTGCCAAAGTGTTTTACGTTCTACTCTATCCGTTGGTATGGATCATCGATCGTTTTTCAAGACAGATCCTTTCTGCGCTTTTCAAGGTGAAATTGAATGAGGAGAAAATGACTTTCGGCCGATCAGACCTCGATGAATACGTCAATGAATTCACCGGAAAGGACGAGGAGGAATCCATCGATAGTGAGATACAGATTTTCAGGAATGCACTGAACTTCAGCGACATCAAAGTGAGAACATGCATGATTCCGAGAACGGAGATCATTGCAGTGGATATAAGCACAGATGTGGAAGAGCTCCGGAAAAACTTCGTTGAAACGGGTTTGTCCAAGATACTCATCTTCCGTGGCGACATAGACAACATCATTGGTTACGTACACTCATTCGAGCTTTTCCAGCGCCCTAACAGCATCAACAACATTATCAGACCCATCAGTCTGGTTCCGGAAAGCACCAAGGTGAAAGACCTCCTGAAACAGTTCGGTCAGCAGCGCAGAAGTGTGGCAGTGGTGCTCAACGAATTTGGCGGGACGGCCGGAATGGTTACCGTTGAAGACATCATTGAGGAAATATTCGGTGACATTGAGGATGAGCACGATGTGGAAGAACTCATCGAAGAAAAGTTGAGCAGCACACAGTTCAGGTTCTCGGCCAGGTTAGAGATCGTTTACATCAACCAGGAGTACAACCTTGACCTACCGGAATCTGACAACTACGGAACTTTGGCAGGATTCATCATTGAGCATCACCAGAGCATTCCGGAAGTGGAGGAAGTGATACGGGTCGGGGAATTCGAGTTCACGGTCACGAAAGTTGACAGCACCCGTATTGAAGAAGTGCTGTTAACCGTGCTAGATTAAATCTAGAACGGCACGAATGATAATGCTATATTAACACCTCGTTGCCAGAGGATGTAGAATTTTGCAACCCACACCAACAAGAGATGAACGATAACCCTACAATTCTGATCGTAGATGACGAGGAGGACATTCTCGAATTCCTCGAATACAATTTGAGAAAGGAAGATTTTGAGGTGCACGTTGCATCTTCGGGCAGAAAGGCCATCGACATCGCTCAGAAAGTGAATCCGGATCTTATCATCCTGGATGTGATGATGCCCGACCTGGACGGCATTGAAACCTGCAAGGAACTTCGTGACCTGCCTGGACTACAGAACACACTTATCGCATTTCTGACTGCCCGCAACGAGGATTACTCTCAAATTGCCGGGTTTGATGCGGGGGCAGACGATTTCATCAACAAACCGATTAAACCACGCGTTCTCATAAGCCGCATAAAGGCATTGCTGAGACGCAACGTACCGTTGCAACAGAATCAGGTCTTTGAGACCGAATCTGGGCTCAAGATCGACCGGAACAAATATGTGATCGAAATAGACGGGAAGGAGATCACGCTTCCAAAGAAGGAGTTTGAATTGCTGGCACTTCTGGCTTCAAAACCGGGGCATGTCTTTACGCGCGACAACATTCTCAGCTCCGTTTGGGGAGCACAGGTGGTGGTGGGAGACCGTACCATTGATGTGCACGTCCGTAAACTGCGCGAGAAGATCGGTGACCAGGCCATCAAAACGGTGAAAGGGGTCGGGTATAAATTCGAGCAGTAACTTCACTGGCGTGAAAGGCCCGATACAACGAAATCTTGTTTCATCTGCCGCAATCGTTATTTCAGTAACGCTTACCGTGCTATTGTCTGCCCTGGA
>JBFHEW010000614.1:0-2351 GCA_041583955.1 Bacteroidia bacterium
CCCGATCATGGATGTGACCTTTGATGGAGTACACATTCTGGATGGCGATATCGTTTCGGCAAGACCTTTCATTGTCATTGAGCTGGATGATGAAAGCCAGTACCGCCTATTGAATGATACATCCGACTATCAGGTGTTCCTGCGCGAACCTGAGTCGCAGAATCTGAAACGCATCTGGTTCAAGAATTTCACCAATATGCAGTTCTACCCGGGGGAGGTACCAGAGAACAAGGCGCGCATTGAGTGGAATGCAGAATTCAACATTGACGGTGTTTACGAGCTGTGGGTGCAAGGCTACGACCAATCGAACAACGCAGCCGGGGATCAGTATTTCCGGATCAGTTTTGAGGTGATAAACGAGGCCACCATATCGAATGTGCTCAATTATCCGAACCCATTCTCAACAGCCACTCACTTCGTATTCACGCTTACGGGATCCGAACAACCGGATTACTTCAAGATCCAGATCATGACCATCACCGGAAAAGTGGTACGGGAAATTACCATGGACGACCTTGGGCAAATGAACATCGGGCGGAATGTGACCCAATATGCGTGGGACGGAAAGGACACCTATGGCGATCAGCTTGCAAATGGAGTGTACCTGTATCGTATGGTGGCCAAATTGCAGGGAGACTACATCAAGCATCGCGATAGCGGAGCAGACCGGTGGATCGAGAGCGGCTTTGGAAAGATGATGCTGATCCGCTGATTGCTGTTCATTTTTCTTTTTCCTCCCCGTAGCAACACCTACCTTTGCAGCCGTTCAAAAAACCGTGAAGTATGGCAAAGTATGATGTAACGATTATCGGATCCGGTCCAGGTGGCTACGTGGCAGCTATCCGATGTGCGCAGTTGGGCATGAAAGTGGCCCTTATTGAAAAGTATCCGACACTGGGCGGAACATGCCTTAATGTTGGTTGTATTCCATCCAAGGCATTGCTCGATTCATCAGAACATTTTCACAACGCCAAGCACACGTTCAAAGAGCACGGGATCGATATTCCTGCTCCGAAGGTCAATATCAAGCAGATGATTGCCCGCAAAGCCGATGTGGTGAAGCAGAATGTGGATGGTATCTCTTTCCTCATGAAAAAGAATAAGATCGATGTTTTTGAAGGAGTTGGAAGCTTCGAGACCAAGAACAGGATTACCGTTACAAAGGCCGATGGCAAGACCGAAAGCATTGATACCGATAAAGTGATCATTGCTACAGGCTCTAAACCATCCACTTTGCCGTTCATCACCATCGACAAGAAGCGTGTCATCACTTCAACAGAGGCCCTCAACCTAACAGAAGTGCCAAAGCACCTGATAGTCGTAGGAGGTGGGGTCATTGGGCTCGAACTCGGTTCGGTCTACGCACGTTTGGGCGCAGAGGTATCTGTGGTTGAGTACATGGATAGCATCATTCCTACCATGGACAAAACCTTGGGTAAGGAACTGCTGAAAGTACTGAAGAAGGAAGGAGTGAAATTCTACCTCAGCCATAAGGTGAAGGAGGTTACCGCGAAGGGTAAGACCGTTACGTTGAAAGCCGATGATAAGAAGGGTGAGGAATTGACCTTGGAGGGAGATTACTGTCTCGTTTCTGTTGGGCGAAGAGCCTATACCGATGGACTTGGTCTGGATAAAGTAGGAATTGCAACGGACGATAGAGGCCGCGTAGAAGTGGATGCTCACTTACAGACCAACGTTCCGGGCATTTATGCCATAGGAGACGTGGTAAAAGGAGCCATGCTTGCCCATAAAGCGGAGGAGGAAGGCGTTTTCGTGGCCGAGGTAATGGCAGGTCAAAAGCCCCATGTCGATTATAACCTGATTCCGGGTGTGGTCTATACATGGCCAGAAGTGGCGGCCGTTGGTCAAACTGAGGAGCAATTGAAAGAGGCAGGCGTTGAATACAAGGTAGGTTCGTTCCCAATGCGGGCCTTGGGCCGTTCGCGTGCCAGTATGGATATGGATGGACTCGTAAAGGTGTTGGCAGATAAGCATACCGATGAGATTCTAGGAGTACACATGATAGGCGCACGCGCTGCAGATATGATCGCAGAAGCGGTGGTGGCCATGGAGTTCCGTGCTTCTGCCGAAGACGTATCACGCATCTCTCATGCACATCCTACTTATACCGAAGCAATTAAAGAAGCATGCTTGGCTGCCACGGACAATCGTCCGCTGCACATGTGATCGGAACATTCGTAAAGTAAACGTGTTCCAATGTCCATGAAGCCAGAAATAGGAGTACTACTCATGAATGTCGGGACTCCCGACTCCCCAAGTGTCAGTGACGTTCGGAAATATCTTTCCGAATTTCTTAACGACCCACGGGTCATCGATATTCCGTGGTTAGC
>JBFHEW010000615.1:0-2349 GCA_041583955.1 Bacteroidia bacterium
GCATGGACAGACGGGTCTTTGAGCAGCAATGTGCCGGAATACACCTTGCCCGAATGCGTATGGATACGACAGTATTCGCCTTCAAAACCGTTCAGGGAGAGGCCTCCCAAAAGAGAGAATTTCAGGTGGCCATCCTTTTGAATACCACTTACGATGGCACCCAGTGTATCAACATGCGCGGCCATGGCCAACGTTGGATTTTCGCCCAAAGCACACTTCACAGCGCCCTTATTCGTGTATTGGGGAGCGTAACCTAACGCTGAGAAATAATCGAAGATGTATTTGCATGCTTCTGCCGTGAATCCGGTCGGTGAATCGATCTCTACCAGTTCCCGAAGCTTTTCGTAGTGGTTCATTTTCTGAGTTTGCCCCAAAGAAAGAAAAACCTGACACACATGACTTCATTGCGCATAAATCTAAATCCAACAAGCGGTTTGTCAGACGTGTCAGTATCCCTGTTTATTGGCATATTTCCGCACCGATCCGTGCCAAAGTTGACTGTTTCCCTTTGCTGGTGGGGCTTTCAGACGGTTTACGCTCTTATAAATGAAGATCGATGAAAGGATGTGCACGGTAATTGCCTATTCGATTGCGTCAAACATTTAATCATAAACAACAAACACATAAAACAATGGAAGACGCATTCAAAAAATTCCTTTACGCTGGTGTTGATCTGGCTGCAGAAGTATCTACAAAATTCGAAGAGTCTGTTAAAGGACTTATCGAGAAAGGAAAAATCTCAGATGTAGAAGGAAAGAAAATGATCGATGAGCTATTTGAAAAAACAGAGGCTCGCAAAGAAGAGTTTGAGGCTAAATACAACGAGATCAAGGAGAAAGTAGGTGTTATCAAGAAAACCGAAGAGGAAGTTCTTGCTGACCTGAAAGCAAAGGTTGCCGACCTCGAAAGCAAAATAGGAAAGCCAGCTGCGAAAACGGCTGCTCCTAAGGCCACAGCATAAAACCTTCCTACATAGCAAGGTTATTTCCCTTGCTCTTTATCGAAAACGCCCCGGCAAAGATGCCGAGGCGTTTTTATTTTCTGCTGATTGAAAACTTAAATAATAAAAACAATTCAATCTCAACTTAAGAAAAGATTACATAATTTCTGAATGTGTGTTGTATAGCGCTCATTCTCTCTTCGACAATGCTTATTTGTTCTGGAAATAATTGTAAGCACTTTGCTGAACTTGATTATACATATTAAGCTTTTCGCCATGAAACTTAAAATATCTCTCTTTTTATCTGCGGTTCTATTGCTTGTGAGCTGCATTGTGGCCGATCAGGCCATTGCTGCCACCGCCACATACAATATTACAGCAGGGAATCTTGTGAACATGCCCAATAACTGTGGAACAGCAGGGCCGTACAGTGCATGCTCTCCGGGAGTTCAATTGGGTTTCAACTGGTCTGATGGGTTGCCTGCGGGTACTTCCATCAGTTCCGTTCAAATTCAATTCAGAATTGGTGTTGATTGTACACCAGGAGGTAAAACGTGGTTGATGAACAACGTGGTCCAAGGAACCACGACCACCTCAGGTTCTTGCTCTTGCAATATTACTGGAACGCCTGTAAGCACCGTTAACGGCAATCCTTCGAATTACAATGTAGGAGGAGTGAACAGTTTCCGCTTGACCACCACCAGCTCATGCTTAGGTCTGTATAACAACTGGTCAAGCGGAACGGTGTATGGTATCGTTACCGTGACATACGAAGTGTGCAGTGGTTGGGACCTTGGGACGAACAGTACAAACCCCGCCCCTCTTCCAGCCGGATGCGGTTGGGCAGATGTCCCATTGGGTAGTGGCTCTTATGAAGACGTTACAATAGCTGCCAATACATGGTATGATTTCGACCCTCCTGCATATGTTTCACCAATCAGTTCAATGCGGGTAACTCCATTGAACGGAAATGGCAGCTCGTTCACGATGGCCTCCAACACCAATCAGAATGCTTGGTATTCTGGAACAACTACAAGTATCCGTATCAGCGCATACCGAAACGCATGTTGGAACAGCACCTCTGCTATCTTGAGGTACAGACGGACTACTCCAACTGCTGGAACTGTTTCTGTTTCTCCAACGTCTTCGTGTGCTGGCGGAACGGCAACCTTTACACATTCAGGAGCTAGCCGCGGGGTATTCACTGACTTCCAATACCGGTGGAATGCCTCTGGATCATGGAACGTGAATTGGCAAACGAGCAACCCCTACAATTGGACAAGCACTAATGGCTCTGACTTCTTGGAGGTGCGTGCACGGGTATCGAACAACGGCTGTACATCTACCACCTCTTCGGTAACACACCAAAAGGTACCAGACCCAACCATTTCTTCTTCAGGCGGAGGAAC
>JBFHEW010000616.1:0-2346 GCA_041583955.1 Bacteroidia bacterium
CCGGAAAAAACCTTCTGCTGCGTTTGGGCAGGTCTGCTGCTCCACGCTTTGGTCTGGCGTGCTGTCCAAGCGGCAATTGGTTTGGCTAAGAAGGAGCGGATTCCCATGTTGGTAAAGGAAAAAGGAAAAATGGAGAAATGAAAAGGGAAAGGCCGGGTGTACCGTTTCGCAATGAGTGAGCATCTTTGCAGCATGTATGGCCTGCTCAAATTCGTTCTCGGTGTAATTGCCAGACTTCCGTGGTGGGCGCTGTATGTGCTTTCAGATCTATTCTTCTTTTTTCTCTACCATGTTCTCTGGTACCGAAGAAAAATGGTGTGGCGCAACCTACAGGCGGCTTTTCCGGATAGGTCGGCAGAAGAGATCAACGAGATCAATCTTCAGTTCTACCGGAATTTCTGCGATCAGGTGGTGGAAACGATCAAGCTTTTCCGATCCACACCCGAAGAGATATCGAAGCGATTCGATGTGGATACATCCGTTTACGATAGGCTTTTTGCTGAAGGGAAACATGTGCTTCAGGCCACTTCCCACCAGTTCAATTGGGAGTGGGGAAACTGGATATTGAATCATCATACACGGTTTCATCTTCGCATCATTTACATGATACAGAAGAACAAGAGCATGGAGCGCTTGGTGAATGACTACCGTGTGCGGTATGGTACCCAGCTCATTCCAGCCAACGACCTCAAGGAGATGATGGTTGAGCCCGAAACGCCCAGCATGACGGTTTTCCTGGCCGATCAGAACCCATCAGACAGAAAACGTGCTTATTGGACCGAATTCTTCGGGCGCGAGGTTCCTTTCCATAGAGGGTTGGAGATCCTTGCCAGGAGAAAAGGCTATGCTGTTGTTTTCGATGAGATGGTACGCGTGAAGAGAGGGCATTACAAAAGCATTTCGAAATTGGCCTTTGAGGATGGAAGTAAGACCGCAGAAGGCGAGATCACCGAAGCCTATGTCCGGTTTTTGGAGGAAAGCATCAAGCGGCAGCCCGAAAATTGGCTTTGGAGCCACAATCGGTGGAAGTATGCGCGCTCATGACCTTTGCAGCCATTTTTCCAAGAACACGTCATTTACTCTGTAGTACTTGCCATCGTTATCATAGAATCGGTTGATCATATCTTTATTGCTCAAAGATTCTAACGCCCTCGTTACGGAGCTGGCCGCGCCAAGACCATGTCTCGAGAGAAAATCTTTCGATGTGAAGCTTCTCACTTCACCATCTTTCGCAATTGCCTTGAGTAATTTCCATTGTACTTCGGAGAGAATGTGCCTGTAGTTGAAGTACACATATTCGTTTTCCTTCAGCACTTTGACCAACTCATCGTTCACGTTCTGTATTCCGATTTCACTCTGGTTGGAAGCAAAAAGTCGGTTGCAGATCACTTGAACGTAATAGGTGTGTGTTCGTGTGAGTTTGAGAAGATGATGCGTTGCTTCTTCGGATATGTGTTTACCTCCTTTATTCATCCATTCCATGATAAAATTGGCGTATTCGTCAACTGGAATGGTGGTTAAATGAAGCATTTGGGTGCTCTGATAGAACGGCCGCTTTGCATCGTTGAACATGGAAATGAGCATGTTGGTCTCACTGCCTGAAAAGATAAAGTTGATGTTCTTCAGTTTCTGAATGTGGGTTCTGAGGTGTGCTTCCAAGTTCGTTTCGGGATATTGGTTGATCTGCTGAAACTCGTCAATGGCAATCACCACTTGTCGGCCTTGCTCTTCCAAATAAGAGAGAATCTGAGTGAGGGTAATTTCTGGTTGCCCTTGCTGAAGGTAGAACTCAACGGAAGGAACTCCGGTCAGCTGGTCGTATGTTATTCGGGGGCGGAACGAACGGATGAATTCTTTCAGTCCGTCTGCTATTTTTCTTGGCAACGAGTCTGCTTTTCCAAGAATGCGAGAACCAAGCAGGTTGGTCAGTTCTTGTGCGGTATTGGTGGCGTAAATATCAAACATGAAGCATTGCACGTTTTTTTGCTCCAGTTGATGCAAAACGTGGTGGATCAGTCCTGTTTTACCCATTCTTCGTATCGAGAACAGCGTGATGTTCCGTCCGTTAGACAACGCCTCCAGTATCTGCTTGGTTTCCTCCTTGCGGTCACAGAAGTGATCGGCAGACCGGTATCCGCTTAGTAGAAAAGGATTTTCCATGCTGCAAATGTAAGTTGCAAAATGCGTTACGCAAAATGCGTTACGCAAAATGTGAATCAGCGCACGATGGTTTGGTCAATCCTAAAACTATCTTTGCCGCATGCTCGTTTACATCCTGTTCGTTGTAGGCTTTGTGCTGTTGATAAAGGGGGCCGCTTGGCTCATAGAAGGTGCAGCCGACATTGC
>JBFHEW010000617.1:0-2346 GCA_041583955.1 Bacteroidia bacterium
GCCGTTCGGAAAGATCTGAGCCACCATGTTGTAATCCCTTCGATGAAGGTTTGCCGCGTCTGTCGTTTCAGAGTAGTTGGTAATGCTCAACGATACGCCATTGTCCACAATGCTGAATTTGCGGATGGCCTCGGTGTATTGTTGTATGAAACCGGGTCCTTGATTCGGCCCCATCGGGTTGTAGCGACCTTCAAAATATTGTCCGCAAACGAGATAGAACTTATCGTCCAACAATCCGAGGTAGCCACCCGTTACAGCCATGTTGGTATTGGCCACCGACCGTATCTGGCCGCTGATGCTACCGCCATTCATGATGGCAGACATCAGTGTAGGCATGTTCACTGCGGTCAGCCTGCCGTGGGTTATGTGGTCACCGGCAGTGGCACTGTAACCGTATCCACCAATGATGTAGAGCACCGTATCGCGTTGTGCGAATTCCATATTGGTGCTTTGCAATTGTTCGTAAACAGGAGTCGGTAAAGATGATAGGGAAACTGACCAATACTGCAGATTCGCAGGGTCTATAACGTAGGCCATCAGATTATTGGCCGAAGCCAAAAAGGCAGCAAATGGCTGACGCTGATGCAAACCGTCTGTACGACCACCGATCAACAGCCATTTCCCATCATGCTGTCCAACTACATAAGATTGGATCTCGGGAGCGTTCGGAAGGGTTATTTCCTCAATTTCAAGTTGGAAGTTGACCTGTGCAATTCCCGTCAATGACCATACACTCAGAATGGCTAGTAGCAGTTGTTTCATTCGTCAGATTTCGGACGAATGTAATCGTTGAACTCAATCGGAAATGTGACGGACGTCACCTTGCATCCATGCTTCAATTACACGCTCCTTCGGTGTACTCATCAACCCCATTGCATTCGGCAAAACAATCATTTTCGTAAGTAACACCATTGCAGCCGCAGACCGGAGCGTAAATCTCGTAACAGGCACAATTCTGGCCATTGCCTGATCCGGGGCAGTCTTTTTTGCACGACACCAGAGTGAGTAGGGATATGGTTATCAGGCTTAAAGCGTAGAGTGAGAGTTTCATGATATTCGGTTGTGTGTCGATAACGGAATCGCTTCAAAGTTATTGCAAGGTTGTTATTCCTAAATTCGGGCACAGAAAATTACAATGACAGAACAGAAAATTGCCATAATAGGGTGCGGAAATCTGGGTTTGACCATTGCCCACGGACTCTTGGATGATGGATTTGAACCGAAGCAGCTGGTGGCCACAAGACGGAATACGGCCATACTCAGTGAGCTGAAAGCCAAGGGGGTTTCAGTGACATCGGATAACTCGGAGGCAGTAGCCGCATCCAATATTATCGTGCTTGCTGTGAAACCCTACAACGTGGAACCGATACTCAAGCAAATAAGCGGTTCGTTGGAAAGCGGCAAGCATACTCTTGTCTGCCTTGCCACAGGAATCACGTTGGCCGATCTTGCTTCCTGGAGCGGAAAGGAACTTCCCATTTTCAGGGCCATGCCCAATACGGCTGCAGATGTCAACGAAAGTATGACGCTCATCTGCGAGGCCGGGGCGTCATCAACCCAGCGCGAGGCCATGAAGCAGTTGTTCGATAAGATCGGCTCCACGCTGTATATTGATGAAACGCTGATGGAAGCAGCCACTATTCTGGGCGCATGCGGCATTGCTTATGTACTTCGTTTTATGCGAGCCATGATACAAGGCGGAATAGAGGTAGGGTTTGATGCCAAGACGGCCACAGCCATTGTCAGTCAGACCATGAAAGGAGCATCCGAACTCATAATCCGAAACGGTTCCCACCCTGAAAGTGAGATCGATAAGGTTACCACTCCTAAAGGTTGTACCATCACCGGACTGAATGAAATGGAGCATGCAGGATTCAGTTCGGCACTTATCAGAGGGATCGTGGCCAGTTACAAGAAGATCGAAAAGCAATAATTTGTAGCTTCATGGGCATGAAAAGAACGATAAACAACCTTTTACTGCCTTTCATTCTGTTGGTAGCCATGCCGTTTGCCGTAATGGCCCAGGACGGCACAGCGCAAAACCATGATGCAGACAAGCAGGCTGCATTGGAGGCGGTTGAAAGCTGGCTCAAACTTGTTGATGCCGGAAAGTACGGACCTAGCTGGGACGCTGCCGCCAAGCTCTTTCAAGAAAATGTGGCCAAATCAGATTGGAAGAAAAGCGTAGAGGCTGCCCGAACACCGTTAGGAAAAACGGTTTCCCGCAAACTCATTGCTCAGCATTATCTGACAGAGATTCCAGGTGCGCCCGATGGTGAGTACGTCATCATTCAATTCACAACGGAATTTGAAAACAAGAAGGAAGCCATGGAGAGTCTCACCCCA
>JBFHEW010000618.1:0-2345 GCA_041583955.1 Bacteroidia bacterium
CTCGCGGTCGGGCTTTTGCGGAACTTACCGATCTTTGCGACCTGTGAAACGGTTTTTATTCCTGCTTCTGATTCCGACCATCTGTTTGTCGCAAACGCGGCTCGATACCATCGTGTCCATTCCATACGACAAGATGGTGGCCGACCTTCCTACCTCGCTTTCTCTATTGACCGAAGGTATGCAGCAGGCCAAGACGATGAACGACAGCTTGATGCTTGCACAGCTCCATTCCAAGCTCGGCACGGTTACCTTCCTCATGGGAAACCACGAACAAAGCCTCGGGCATGCCATTGCTGCCATTGAGTTGTATGAAGCGCTTGGGCTTTACGCCAAAGCAGGCGGGCTTTACTGCGGTATCGGGTATCAGCTCAAAAGGCGCGACCTCGATAAGGGAATCGACTACATGCGGCAGGGATTGCAGCTCCTGGAGCAATATCCCGATTCATCGGAACTGGAGCCTGGTTACAGCAATTTCGGAGTGCTGAAGGAAATGAAGGGCGAGCTTGACAGCGCCACATTCTATTACGGTCGGGCATACGCCATTGCACTGGCCCGGAACGATAGCGTGGCCATTCCGTACAGCCTGCATCATTTGGGCGGAGTGGAACTGATGCGCGGTAATCACGCTCTGGCGAAGCGCCTTTTTGAAGAAGGATTGCTGATACGCACCATCCGGAACGACCGCAATGGCATGGCCGAAAGCAACATCTTCCTAGGCGAATTTTACAAAGAGGTGGGCAAGAGCGATTCGGCTGCGTTCCACTTCAACAGGGCGGTGAAACTGAGTATCGAGCTAGGGAACCGTTATATGCGCCAGTATTGCTACGATCAAATGGCTCAGATGTACGAGTCTGATGGGAACAATGCCGCGGCCATCAAGTACTACAAACTTTACAATGCCGAGAAGGATACGTTGCTCAACACGCAGCGCACGGAGCAGTTGGCCGAAATGGAAACGCGTTTCGAAACGTCTAAGCTCAAACAGGCCAAGGCAGAACAGGACCTACAGATAGCTGAGCAACGCAACTGGATCATTGCACTGTCTGCCGCAGCGGTGCTTGTGCTGCTCCTCAGTATGCTCGTAGTGCAACGAAACCGGAGAGTGGAGGCCGAGAAACGGGATGCTGCCATCATTGAAGAACGTGAAAGAGGGCTTTCTGCCATCATTCATGCCACCGAGGAAGAACGCAAGCGGATAGCCAAAGACCTGCATGATGGGATCGTGCAATCGCTGACCGGTCTTAGTCTGCGATTGCAGAAACAGGTCAATTCAGAAAAGGCCAAGGCCTCTGGTCTGGTCGATGAGTTGAATGCAACGAGGGCTGCGCTGGACGAGTCAATTGCGGAAGTACGTGGAATAAGCCACGAAATGATGCCGCGCGCATTGAGCGACATGGGACTGATACCAGCATTGGACGACATGCTGGAAAAGACGCTCGGCATGACAGACGTACGGTACGAGTTTGAGCACCATAATGTGGATGGGGAGCGTTTTGCTGAGAACATTGAGATTTCCCTTTACCGGATCTGCCAAGAACTGGTAAATAACATCATCAAGCACTCTCAGGCCAAAGCTGTTTCGGTTCAGTTACTGAAAACCAGAACACACCTTGTGCTTGTTGTAGAAGATAACGGTAAAGGTTTCGAGTTCAACGACCCGCAGAGCCGCAACGGCATCGGACTCATGAACATCACCAGTCGCGCGCAGGCCATTCATGGGGAATTCAATTATCAACCCAGCCCGAAACAAGGGACGGTAGCAACCATACGGGTACCGCTAGCTTGAACCGTTCGTTTCCCGTCATTTCACGGGTCAGATGGATTGCCTTACTTTACACTTACGGTAAACCATAACCCACATTATGTTGCGCCAACCCCTTATCAAGCACACGTATGTGCTGTTTTTCGCCTTGCTTTCAAGTCAGGTCTGCGCGCAGTTCAATGCAGACAGTCTTCTGCGCGTACATTACTCAGGTAAAGCGGAAGCCATTACCTACACGGACCTCATCTGGGTGTATGTTTTCAATCAACCCGACTCTGCCATCTATTATGCGAACCGTGCCGTTGAAACGAGCAAGCGAACCGGGGTCGATTCGCTTCTAGGTAGCATTTATAACCGTGTTGGGGTTGCTTATGATGTGAAGTCGATGCCCGATTCGGCACTGTATTTCTACCAGCTTGCACTGAAAGCGGCCAGGAAAGCAGGAAACCTGAAAACAGAGGGAGGGGCACTGAACAACATCGGGCTCATTTATTGGAACAAAGGCGAGTTGGGCAAGGCCATAGACCACTATATCCGGGCCGCAGAAAAGTTTGAACGCATAGACAACCTGCAAGGCTTGGGA
>JBFHEW010000619.1:0-2331 GCA_041583955.1 Bacteroidia bacterium
CCGAAGCGGGCAACAATGGCTGCTGGGCGCATATCAAAAAGCTTGGATACTTTCTTTGATATTTCTCCATCGGTCAGCTTCTTGCCGTTAATCCAAACATCTGCTGTCTTATAGGTATTTACGTAGAGACTTACCGGATCGGCAACACCGATGGCATAAGCCACCTGAACGAGTGCCTGATCACACACTCCTGCTGCAACCAGATTGTGAGCCACATGACGTGCCGCATAGGCAGCGCTTCTATCAACCTTAGAAGAATCCTTGCCGGAGAACGCACCACCACCGTGCGCACCTCTACCACCATAAGTATCTACAATGATCTTTCTTCCTGTCAAACCCACATCTCCATGAGGTCCTCCGATCACGAACTTACCGGTTGGATTCACATGCAGAATGACACGGTCCTGCCAACCTCGGCCGAACAATCTTCTGGAATGCGCAGGTAATTGCTTGATGACCCGTTTCAAAACGATGTCTTTTACGTCCTTCTTGATCTGCGCAAGCATTTCCTCCTCTTCAGCAAAATCATCATGTTGTGTTGAAACAACGATGGTGTGTACAGAAGCAGGACGACCACGGTCATTGTATTCTACAGTTACCTGAGACTTGCTATCAGGACCTAGGTATTTCATCACCTTTCCTTCCTTTCGGATGGCGGCCATTTCCTTCAGGATGAGATGCGAGATCTCAAGCGTGATCGGAATCTGACTCTCCGTTTCGTTGGTGGCATAACCGAACATCATTCCTTGGTCTCCGGCACCTTGCTCCTTGTACAGCCCTTGTCCTTCCTCCACTCCCTGACGGATATCACTCGATTGCTCGTGCATGGCAGATAGTACCGCGCAGCTTTCAGAATCGAACTTATAGGATGCTTTGGTGTACCCGATCTTCTTCACCGTATCGCGAACAATGGTATCAACCTTTACTTTTCCCTCACCCTGCGATGAGATTTCGCCTCCAACAACTACGAGACCTGTGGTACAAAACGTTTCGCATGCAACCTTCGAGTTCGGGTCGTGACGCAGAAATTCGTCAAGCATAGCGTCCGAAATCTGGTCTGCAACCTTATCGGGATGACCTTCGGAAACTGATTCTGATGTAAATAAATATGCCATTAATGGTTAAGGTTTAAAGCAACAACGTAATAAATATGGATTAATCGGGGCGCAAGGTAAAAACTTTAGCAGTCACTCCATCGCACAACACCTTCTGATCAACTTTTTGAGGTAAGCTCTTGGAAAACATCCTCAAGCTTCTGATCCTGAACGGTCATTCCTACGACCAACAATTCCAACTCCTGCGCTTTGCGGGAAATGTCCTTCCTCAGATCCGCATCGTGCTTTCCTTCAAACTGATATCGTCCGTTCTTGAGTCTGGAAATCGAATCGACCGATGGAATGGCCTGAAACTGGCTTTCTTCTATCTCTGAATCGAACTCTACCAGAACGATCTGCTTATTAAGACTCACAGAACCGGCACCGACCTTCTGATCGGCCACCAGCTTTCCTTTGTTGATGATGATGATCCTATCAGAAACAGCTTCCACCTCTTGCATGATATGCGAAGAGAACAGAACGGTCTTCTCTTTACCAAGTTCTTTTATGAGTGTGCGTATACCGATCAATTGATTGGGGTCCAATCCTGAGGTCGGCTCGTCAAGTATCAACACTTCCGGATCGTGAATCAGCGCCTGCGCAATACCCACTCGTTGTTTGTATCCTTTCGATAATTGACCAATGCGTTTATGCTGCTCCACTTCCAATCCTGTAACAGCTATCATTCTCTCTACTTGCTTGCGCGGATCCGGTAATTTGTAGATGCCACAAACGAATTCAAGGTACTCCTTGATGTACATATCATAGTACAGCGGATTGCTTTCCGGCAGGTATCCTACCATATTCCTGACCTTCATCGATTCCCTTTCCACGTCATGTCCGCATACCTTTACGGTACCCGAAGACTGTGGAAGAAAACATGAGATGATCTTCATCATGGTAGACTTGCCTGCACCATTGGGACCTAAGAACCCTACGATCTCTCCCTTTTTAACGGTGAACGAAACCTGATCCAAGGCTTTTTGGGTCCCGTACAACTTAGAAACGTCTTTAACCTCGATTGACATTCAAAACAATTTGCGGTGAAGGTAACAAATGACCATTTTGTGCGAAGTATATTTGAGCGAATGGCAAACGGGTTGACAGGAACAGTGATGCGTAGCACGGGTAGTTGGAACACCGTAATGCTTTCTGACGGACAGAAGTTGGAATGCAAGTTGCGTGGGGTGTTCCGTCACAAAGGAATGCGGGCCACCAACCCTATCGCTGTCGGTGA
>JBFHEW010000620.1:0-2321 GCA_041583955.1 Bacteroidia bacterium
AATGCTTCACAACAAGCCGGAAAAACTTCTTCTGGTGAAGGTGGGTAATTGCAAAACCCGAGAACTACTTGATCTTTTCAGAAGAAATCTCTCCATATTGGAGCCTATGCTGAAAAATGCTTCGTTGGTAGAAATGTACCAGGACGAATTCATTGTGCTGTCATGAACTGGTCAAAACCGAAGCTCACTTAATCGCACTCGGTGCTTCCGAACCTCCGACCCGTTCACGTCAATGAGTTTGAATGAAAGCTGCGGATCGCTCTGTTCCCAATCTATCTCGATGATGCCCGCATTGTTGGGAGCAAAGGCCTCTCCTACTCGGTTGTCATTCGGTTCAATGTGACTCCATTCCTGTGTGATGCCGCTTGATGTGATGTCGTGCAACGGGTAGCAGCCATCTGCTTCGAGCTTGGAGATTTCGCCCCAATGCACATCGCCCGATATGAAAACGATGCCGTTGGCTTTGGTCTTTTTGATGAGTCCGATGAATTTCTCCCGTTCTCGCGGCATATTTGCCCAAGCCTCGTAGCCGTTGTAACTGATACCGAACTGGTTGCTCGACATCACGATTCGGACATCAGCAGGCTCCAGCAGAACCTTCTCCAGCCAGGCCCACTGTTCCTTTCCAAGAAAAGTTGCCGACCTGCGCTGTATGGGAATGTAATCGTTCTTCCACTTCTTCTTGATACCGAACACATGTCCACCAACATTTAACCGCAACGGGTCACGAAACGTACGCGTATCGAGCATGATGAACTGCACGCGCTGGCCTTCTGGCCCAACCGTTTTGGAATGATAAATACCTCTGTGACTTCTCCTTTCAGAATCTTGAGGCTCGCACCAGAAATCGAGAAATACTTCTTTCGATCGCCTCTTCTTCGTGTAGAATTTCCCTCCGTCATTCTTACCGAAATCATGGTCGTCCCAAACGGCCAGGAAATAGGCTTCTTCGTTCAGCTGGCGGAATTCCTCGTGGCAGCCCAACTTGGTGTACTTCTCGCGCAGCACTTTCATCGATCGTGTGTCGCCATAGATATTATCGCCCAGCCAGCAGAAGACATCAGGTTTCCGTTCGGCTATTTTAAGCAGCACCGGATAAGGTGCGTTCTGATTGGCGCATGAACCGAAACCGATGGTAGAAACGGCTTCCGGCTCCTTGCCCTCGTTCACTTTTCCGCAGAAAGGCTCATTTGGGTTTTGAGCTACCGCGATCGAGAAAGTGAAAAAGGATAAAAGGAAGCATGGGAGTTTCATGCCGCAGAATTGGCAGCCATTTGCTGCTCCAATGTTTGGCGCGTGTTACCTTTCTTCTCCGGAACGTGGCTCATGGCATATTCGCTCAAGGCAGTGATGGTCAGACTTGGGTTCACACCCAAATTGCAAGGAATGATGGAACCATCCAAAACACGCATATTCGGATAACCGTGTACCTCAAACTTATCATTCACCACACCTTCCTCCTTGGTCATTCCCATTGGGCAACCACCAAGAATATGCGCGGTAGAAGACATGTTGAAGAGCACCTCAGTGGTGGCATTCATGGCAACGCCATTCGTTTTTTCCGCGTACCGATGCATTACGTTCTGACCAACTTCGATGTAGGCTGGTGCTTGAACCTCTGAACCGTTCTTCACCTTGAGGCTTCCTCCGAAGATCCCCTTTTCCCATTTCATTTGCAGCGCATTGTCAAGCGACTGCATCACAAGCAGAATAATGGAATGCTCAGCAAATTCTTTGCTCACAACCTTCCAAACCTTGCGCGGGCTGGTGATGAAATTCCATATCATCTTAAGCGTTCGGACAATTGCAGGGCCGTCTCCAGCAGCAATGGTTGAAAGCAATCCCATGGCTCCAGAACCATCTCCATACTTTACCAGTTCGATGTGCGTGTTCTCATCCGGATTGAATACGCGGCTTATGGCCACGCCATGGTTCATTTTATTGTCGATTCCGGCAATACCACACAGCGATTCGGAATTGGTTCGAAGATTTGCTCCGAGTTTGTCAGAGAGGTTCGGAAGGGTTTTAAACTCCTCCTTCTGACGGAAAAGCAATTTCATTGTTCCCAGAACACCAGCAGAAAAAACGATTCCACGGCTTTTGAAAACCCGCTTCTTTTTCCCTAAAAGTGAGGTGGATGATTCCGTATGGACATGATAGATCTCGTCCTTGAACTCCACCTTCGTGACACGTGTTTCGGCCTCGATCTTGGCACCCCATTTTTCCGCAAACCAGAGGTAATTCTTGTCGAGGGTGTTTTTTGAGTTATACCTGCAACCCACCATGCAATTGGCGCATTCAATGCAGCCTTTTCGCACAGG
>JBFHEW010000621.1:0-2320 GCA_041583955.1 Bacteroidia bacterium
ATTGCCCCAACGGAAGCCACATGGCGCTATGGGACGATCAGGAGGTTTTTATGGAAGGTGTGATCGGGTTCGTTCACGGATTGTTTGAAAGGAAGCACCCGTAAAACGGAAAACCTGACAGAATCCGGTTGCTAGCGGTATCTGAGAAGAGAAGCAGTCATTTCAGACGATCCATCCGAGCGATGCTGGAAAGGCCTTTCGGATAACAAAAGTCAGAACTTCCTCTGCGTAAGGTCATTGGTGTGCGTGCGATTCCTTGGTATTGTTGTCCTCGTACCAAATTCACGGATCATGACGCCATATAAACTCATTATTACGATCACGCTCTTCTTCATGGGCCTCTCGCCCATGACTTATTCACAACCTGGAACCCTGGATGGCGATTTCGATGCCGATGGCGTGCTGATACTGAATGCAACCGCTGTGTTGAGGTCGGCTGCAGCTGTCGCTCAGCAGACCGATGGGATGCTGCTGGTTGCCGGTGCCGGAGAAATATCCATGAATCGCATAGCTTTTGTGGCGCGGTTGAATCCTGACGGATCGTACGACCAGAACTTTGGAAACGCGGGTCTGACAACCAATGGCTTTGGCGCCCAGGACATCGTAGTCAAGGCAATGACACTTCAACCAGACGGCAAGATTCTCATTGCAGGGACCTCGGTGGTTACTGAATACCTCTATTTTGTTTCGCGGTTTGAAACAGACGGAAGCATCGATGCCACGTTCGGGGTTAACGGAAGTACGCAGGTAACGGTTGGGACCGGATTACGGATTCTTTCAGACATGAAGCTCCAATCAGACGGTAAGATCGTGATAGGTGGAGTAGTACAGAATTCGGATGTTGATATTGCCCTTGTGCGATTGAATGCTGATGGGAGTTTGGACAATTCGTTCAGTTTTGATGGTAAGGTTGAAACCAATGTCAATGGTTCAGACGAGTTGTCGGCTTTGGCCATAGATTCGGATGGAAAGATCCTTATCGCGGGCTCCACTCTGTCTAATGAACGCAGTCTGCTGGTGCGCTACAACTCAGACGGGACCCTTGACAACACTTTCGGTACGAACGGAAAGATGGAGTACGATCTGTCTCCCGCTCAGGAAGGATTTGATGATCTTTTCATTGACGGACAGGGTCGGTTGCTATTGGCCGGACTCGCTGACAACAATTCCTCTGGCAATGACTTTCTTGCTGTAAGAACCCTTTCAGATGGTTCTTTAGACCTATCATTCTCGTTCGATGGAATGGTGCAAACGGATTTTTTCGGTTCTAACGATGAGGCAGCGGCACTTGTGCTCCAACCCGATGGGAAACTATTGTTGACAGGTTCTTCTCAGGACGGAAACCGATCAATTGCATTGGTCCGCTATCTGGGGGATGGAACATTGGATACCGACTTCGGTACGAACGGGAAGGTGACCACGGACGTTTCAACGTCTTCTTTTGCAGAGGATGTGATCATTCAGGCAGATGGCAAGATCCTGGTCGGGGCCACATCCTACCTGACAGACTATCAAGGAACGCTCGTCAGATACATCTCTGGCATCAACATCGGCATTGGCGAAGTGGACACGTACATCGGCTCCACGCTTGTCTTCCCTAACCCGATCACTAACGATCAGGTAACAATTGAATACGAATTGAAGTCGAACGAAATGATTTCCATCGAGCTGTTCGACCTTAACGGAAAGATAATCGCACTGCTTCAACCTAGCGTTCGTCAGCAGGCAGGTTCCTATCAGCAAACATTCGGTTTGCCAGGGCTTTCGGCAGGTAATTACTTGATGAAGCTGACTACCGAAAAGGGAGCGGTTTCGGTGAAATTCATGGCCAACTGAGCTGCGCCACGCAATTCGTTTTTTGATCGCTATAAAGTGACCTCATAGGCTAAAAATTGTGGGGGATAATGGACAGAGTTATTATTTTTATCCTAAACCAATAAAACCTATACCATGAAAAAGGCACTCTTCTCCGTTTTCGGATTATTCCCCTTTCTAGCGATTGCGCAGTTCGGGGTGCTTGACGGTGATTTTGACGCAGATGGAATGCGGTTGATACAGACCGCCACTTATTCCACGCGGGGGTTTGACATGGAAATACAACCAGACAATAAGATTCTGATCTGCGGCTGGGCATCGTCACCGACAGGGCCGTTGATGCATGTAACACGTTTGTTCCCGGATGGAAGTGCCGACAATTCCTTTGGAGTCAATGGGCAGTCGGTTTTGGCCATCAATAACATAAACCTGGAGGTATACGGAATGGCACTGCAGGGTGATGGTAAAATCGTTCTGGTAGGAGGAGTAAACGGAACGGCAACCG
>JBFHEW010000622.1:0-2316 GCA_041583955.1 Bacteroidia bacterium
ATCATCATCAGAAGTATCTTTCCTCGCATGGCTATCCGCTACGTTATGGGTACATATACTGAAAAAGCTGAAAATTGTTCCATGCCGTTGGTCGAACTGTTGACAGAAGGTTGATTCCTTTGAACCATTACCTTTGACCGCTGATGGAAAAATGGACAATAGACGCAACGGACCGTTCTCCGTATGTGATCCTCGACCGACAGGAGTCGATCCTTAAGATCGAAGGGCGATCCTATCCGGAAGAGGGGCTGGATTTTTTCGACCCGATTCTCGTACGTTTCAAGACGCTGCAGGACTCAGAGAATCCGATAAAGGTGCTGCATGTGCGATTGGAATATTACAATTCGGCAACCACCAAGGCACTTTCAGACCTGTTCAGTAAAATGGTGCTGGCCCGGAAACGAGGACACGACACCAAGGTGATCTGGGAATACGAGGAAGACGATGATGGTATTCAGGAAGACATTGAAATGTTCGTAGAGTCGTTCGACCTTCCGTTTGAGATCCGTTACACGGAATTCAACTGACCTCCGTTGCCAAGTGACTGAGCATATCGCTTGTCATCATCTTCAACGAATACTGATTCTTCCAACCCCAGTCGGCACGGGCCTGCGAATCGTCCAATGAAGAAGGCCAACTGTCTGCAATAGCCTGTCTGAAATCGGGTTTGTAGGTGATCTGAAAATCGTGTACATGGGTTCTTATTTCCGCTGCAAGTTCTGCAGGCGTGAAATCGAACCCGGAAATATTGTAGCTCGAACGGATCTTCACTTTCTCACTCTCAACCTCCATGATGCCCACTGTGGCGCGGATGGCATCTGGCATATACATCATGGGTAAGCGCGTATTCTCAGAGAGAAAGCACTCAAACGGTTGACCAGAGACCGCCTTATGGAAAATATCCACCGCGTAATCGGTGGTTCCGCCTCCCGGATTGCTCTTATAGCCTATGAGGCCCGGATAACGCAAACTCCTCACATCCACTCCATAGCGGTTGAAATAGTATTCGCACCAACGCTCTCCTGCCAGTTTACTGATGCCGTAAACGGTTGTGGGTTCGGTTATGGTTGCCTGTGGCGTGTTTATTTTGGGCGTGTTCGGTCCGAAAACGGCAATGGAACTGGGCCAATAGACCTTATCAAGGATTCCTTCCTTCGCCATTTCAAGCACATAGAAAAGACCGTACATGTTCAGGTTCCAAGCTGGCATCACCTTCTGTTCGGCCGTTGCAGACAATAGTGCGGCAAGTAGGTACACCTGCCCCACATTATAATGTATGACTATCTGATGCAATCGCTCACGGTCCATTACATCCAGTTGTTCGAACGGACCGCTATCCAGAACTTCCTGAGAGGCGGTCTTGAGGTCTGATGCGACCACGTTTTCACTACCATAACGGGAGCGCAGTTCCATTACCAGCTCTGTACCTATCTGCCCAGAGGCACCGATCACCAATATACCTGTTTTTGTTGCCATCAACTGTACGTGTGCATGCGGGCAAAAGTATCATTTTTAGCTTCGGCAAAAGGAACAGTTCGTGTTTCAATTAGCTTGGTCAGGGTGCCTATATTTGACCGAAATTATCAAGAACATGGAGGCTTCTAAATTCGAATCCGATCGTGCCCCGGAACCTGTAGGTCTTTACCCTCACGCCAGAAAGGTGGGCGATCTTCTATTTCTGTCAGGTGTCGGTCCACGAGAACGGGGAACGAAGAAAATACCCGGAGTTGAGCTGGATGAACAAGGGAACATCCTTTCGTATGATATGGAAAAGCAGTGCCATTCGGTTTTCAACAACGTCAGGATGATATTGGAAGATTCCGGCTCTGGCTGGGACAGAATCGTAGACGTGACCGTTTTCCTTACCAACATGAAGGACGACTTCAAGACCTATAACCGCATCTATGCTGAATATTTCAAGGATAACCTGCCCTGCCGCACAACCATTGAGATCAACTGTCTTCCTACGCCAATTGCCATTGAACTGAAGGTGATCGCCACTGTCTGAACCACGCATTGGAGGTTTTGGGGGCAATTGCCTCCACCGGGCAAATTGGCGAAACATAGGCCAATGTCAGTAGATGGCATGTCATTTTACAGAATACATCGTTGTTATGCCGTGAGGACTGCCTTTTAAGCCGTATCTGTGAAACGGCACGGCCCATTGCTCGGCAAGCATACCAACGGTTTGCAGAATTGAATTTTGTTTAAGTTTGTCGCGATTTAAAAACCTACCAAAAGCAGATAATCATGTCTGATATTGCATCAAGAGTAAAAGCTATCATCGTAGATAAATTGGGTGTTGACGAGAACGAA
>JBFHEW010000623.1:0-2305 GCA_041583955.1 Bacteroidia bacterium
AAAAGCTCAGCAGGAATGAAACGGTAAGAAACCTCATGTGTGTTGAATTTAGCTGCCAAGTTGCCTAAATGTTACGACCTGCACCAATCTGATTCTGTTAAAGTTTTCAATATAAGGTAACAATAACAGTGACTGCTGGCCGACTTTTTTTACAGGGCCACTTACGTTAACTTCGGCCCAGCATGAAAAATACACTCCTTCTTCTCGCAATGGTCCTAGGCCACGGTGCATTCGCTCAGGGCAGTTTCAATATGGATTCGATCTTCAACTGGCGCGATGTGTCGTTGGTTCCTTCTTCTGCGCATTTCAATACTTATAACGAGATATGGGGCTATGCCAAGAACGGGAAGGAGTATGCCATTATAGGTTCCACGGCTGGAACACACATTTTCGATGTCACGGAACCGGCTTCTTCTGAGGAAGTGGCTTTTGTAGAAGGTGCGGTTACCGGACCTATCGTGGTACATCGCGACTTCCATGACTATGACGATTACCTCTATATCGTATGTGATGAGGGCCCCAGCACCCTGCAGATAGTCGACCTTCGTTTTCTGCCTGATTCGGCCCCAACGGTGTATGACAGTGATGCGCTCTTTAACCGTTCGCACAATATATTCATAGACACCAGCAGTGCACGCATGTATATGTGCGGTGGTTCAAAACTGTTTGCCGTGTATTCACTTGCCGACCCAACATCTCCCACCTTGCTGCTCGATTGTCCGAACGAGGTCGGGTTCTGGGGTTCTATCGGTTACGTACATGATGTGTATGTGCGTAACGATACGGCCTATTGCAACGCAGGTCAGAACGGCCTGTTTGTGGTCGATTTCTCCAATATAGAAGAGCCGCAGATGATAGGTTCGCTTACTACTTACACACAAAGCGGTTACAACCATAGCGGTTGGCTTATGCAAGATGCACCGTATTACGCACTGGCCGATGAGAACCACGGTTTGGACATCAAGATCGTAGATGTATCGGATGTGAGTAATATGGTGGTGACCGACACCATCAGTTCAGATGTTGATGTCAATACCATTCCGCACAACCTCATCTACCACGAAGGATTCCTTTATGTGTCCTATTATTTTGATGGGGTTTACATGTTCGATTGCAGCAATCCTGCGAATCCCACCTTGGCCGGATATTTCGATACATCAACCGAAACGCACCAGGCCGGTGTTTACAGAGGTTGCTGGGGTGTTTATCCGTTCCTGCCATCTGGTCGTATCCTTGCTTCAGACATGCAGACCGGACTGTGGATATTTGAACATGATATGATTGCCGGTGTGGCCGACAACACTGCCGATGGAGCATCTTTTTCGGTTTATCCAAATCCTGTTATCGATCGATTGTTCGTTTCGCGGAACTTCTCTGATGCACACTATTCCGTTATTGACATGACCGGCAAACAGGTGCTCTCTGGAACGGTTTCCAATTCGATCGATGTTTCCACACTTCCGGCCGGTGTGTTCACCTTGCTTATGCAAGAAGATGGAACCATGGGCACGCAGCGCTTCGTGAAATGGAAGTAGTCTGACCAAAACAGACATTTATCAGTTTTTTCCCAAACAGGCGTCACGGTTCTGGCCGCATTTCTTTACTCTCTTCGTGCTGTAGATTAATCAGAAGAGAGAATAAATGACAACGAAAAAAGCACCTAAGAAACACATTGACGAATTACATTCAGACCATCGTCTGTGGATGAACAATATGAAGTTCTATCTGGATGAGTTGAATATATTTGAGAATAGGCTCGGAGAGTTGGCAACCAGAAACACCAAGGTTGAGGTCACTGCTCAGATTGAGCATTTCCAGAACCAGTTCATCCGACAGAAGGAGGTGGCGCAGCAACTGATCAGCAAATGCAAGGATCACGATAAGTTCTTGGCCAATCAGGCAAAGGCCCATCCGGTTGCGATCGATCACGTGCTTTTTGCAGATCACACCAAATTGCATGAAGAAACTGCCACTTACGACAAGATATACAAGGCGCTGAAAAAGGAATACATGAAGTTCCTTACGAAGTGGATGTAAAAGAAGTTGGCCACTGGCCAATGTAGTGCGAGGTTGGATGGTACCTCTTGCATTACGGCCCTCTTTCCTTCGGGATTGAGGGCTTTTTTGTGCTGTATCAGAAAGGGTTTGTTCTGTTTATTGGCATAGATCGGGCCAATCGGTCTTGGCTCTTGAATAGCCGAGGTCCAGCGACCGTCTGAGGTCTTTGCAACCACCACCTTTGTCTTCCATGAAACGTTTGAGGTGGCCTCTGTGGTAAAGCGCCTCGGCCAAGCGCGATTTCATG
>JBFHEW010000624.1:0-2294 GCA_041583955.1 Bacteroidia bacterium
ATGCACGGCTTTTTCAGGAAGAATGCCTCTTTCTGAACGCCTCCACTGTCTGTCATTACCATCTTGGCGTGTTTCTCAAGTAGTAACATTTCCAGAAAACCAACGGGTTCAATGATCTTGAAACGTGGGTTTTTCAACAATTCCCTTGTGGGTTCACCTGTTGCCTGTGCAATTGCATTTGCTGTGCGAGGGTGGATTGGAAGTACAAACTCGGTTCCATCAGAAACTGAGATGTCATTCAGTGCAGTAAGAATGTCTGTCAATGCACGGGTATCATCTGTATTTACCGGACGATGAATGGTGGTGAGAACGAAATTGTCCTTATTGATTCCGTGATTGTCGAAAAAGGAATGCTGCAGGTCGGCTTTCTCAGAGAAGAATAGCGTATTGTCGAACATCAGGTCGCCACAATGGAACACGAATGGATTGTCCACCGAAGCCGGTCCTTTTCCCATGGCCTGATCAAAGGATGCGAATCCTTCTTTCTCAAGATTCCTCAATCCGGCCAAAGTGGGAGAGAAGAGGAGGGTTGATGAATGGTCGGCCACTATGCGGTTGATCTCTTCAGGCATTGACTTGTTGAAAGAGCGTAACCCAGCTTCGATATGAATCACCGGTACTCGCAGCTTGGCTGCCGCCAATGCGCCCGCAAGGGTCGAGTTCGTGTCGCCATAGATGACAACGGCATCCGGTTGTTCCGATGCGATCACACGTTCAATTTCGGCCAGCATTTTCCCGGTCTGCATTCCATGACTGCCAGAGCCAATGCCTAATGTATGGTGGGGTGCCGGCAAGTCCAATTCGTCAAAGAAAACACCAGACATGCCATGGTCATAGTGCTGGCCGGTGTGTACAAGAACCTCATTCAATCGATCAGCGAATGAACTTCTTATGACCCTATTGAGCGCAGCCGCTTTGATGATCTGCGGTCGGGCTCCAATGATGGTGAGTAGTTTTTTCAATTCGGATGCAGTGGTCTAAAACACGCCTTCATCGGCAAAGCTATAGTAATTGCCGTCTCCGATGATCAGATGGTCCAGAACCGGAATATCCAGTGCCTTACCCGCTTCTTTCAGTTTCTTGGTGATCTGATGGTCTGCTTGGCTCGGTTTCAATTGTCCCGATGGATGGTTGTGCGCAAGTATAATGGCAGAAGCAGGAAACTGAACAGCTGCCTTGAAAATGACCTTCGGGTCTACGATTGTGCCCGAAACGCCACCCTTCGAAACGTTTTCTTTTCCAATGACCACGTTGGCTCGGTTCAAATAAAGCACCCAGAATTCTTCATGTCCCAGGTCGCCCAAGTGCGGGTAAAGCACTTCAAATGCCGATCGGCTGTCCGTGATCTTGGCCCGTTTTTCAGGTTCCGAATCCTTTCGTCTTCTACCCAATTCCATGGCGGCTATGATGCTGATCGCCTTCGCCTCCCCGATGCCTTTGAATTTGGTAAGGTCTTTCACCGAAAGTTTGCCCAGTTCAGATAACTGATTGTTCAGGCTTTGAAGAATCCGTTTTGAAAGATCCACTGCCGTTTCCTGTGCACTTCCCGAACCGATAAGGATGGCGATCAGTTCTGCATCGCTCAAAGCGCCTTTTCCTTTCAGCAATAGCTTCTCACGGGGCCGGTCATCTTCGGCCCACGATCGGATTCCATTTATCACTTTGTACTCTTCCATCAACAGGAACGAAAATAAGCAAAGCATCAAACAAAGAAAGCCCCGTTCCGAAACTCGGAACGGGGCTTGAATATTCAGTCAGCGTAAGCTTACAGTCCGTTAACGTGTAGCGTCAACTTCGACTTAAGGTTAGAGGCCTTATTCTTGTGAATGATGTTGTTCTTGGCCAATTTGTCAACCAAGGCAGCCACTTTCGGAAACAATTCTTCAGCTACTTTCTTGTCTTCTGTAGCACGCAACTCCTTTATGGCGTTACGTGTGGTCTTGTGAATGTATTTGTTTCTCAAACGCTTGGTTTCGCTTGATCGGATTCTCTTAAGAGTAGATTTGTGATTAGCCATTGCTTCTCGTAGTCAAATTTTAGGGGTGCAAATGTAAATAAATACTTTGGGGTTGCAAGCCACAAACTTCAATAAAATTTTCATTTCCAGTGAAGCTGTACGCAACTGCCTACCATCAGTTCATTTGGGCAATGATCTCGTCTCCGAAAGCAGAGGTTGAAAGGAGCTCTGCGTTCTCCATCAGACGGTGGAAATCGAAGGTGACCCGCTTGCTTGCAATGGCCTTTTCCACCGAATCTTCGATGAGTTTGGCCACTTCTGTCCAACCCATGTATTC
>JBFHEW010000625.1:0-2288 GCA_041583955.1 Bacteroidia bacterium
CCACCACGTTAGGCCTCTGCCGGCCAGGAAATAATCTTCGGAGGTCTCTTCTTTTCTGCCTGCGTAGAGCGATACCCCGATCACAAGTAGGATGAATCCGATAAATGTCACCAGATCAATTACACTGAAGTCCATGGGCAAGGATTATTGATCGGACTAAACTACGATAACGGAGAAGAAAAAGTGATTGCCGCTTAAAAAGTCTCTTGGCAAAGGTGCAGTAGCTATGAGCACAGTTGCATATATTGAGGCCTTCATCCCGACCAATGATCAAATTCTTCCGAAAGATCCGTCAGCAACTCTTGGCTGAGAACAAGTTTACCAAGTACCTGATCTATGCCGTTGGCGAAATTGTGTTGGTGGTCATTGGGATATTGATCGCATTGAGCATCAACAACTCAAACGATGCTAAAAAGATGCGTATGAAAGAACGGGTCGTGCTAACCCAAATGCAGCAGAACCTGAAAAATGACATCGAAGACCTGAACTATAACATCAGGGGAACTGAAAAGCGACTTCGGGCCAATGAGGTGATATTGTCTGCCTTACAGAACAGAACTCCGCTCTACGATTCATTGCAATACTTCTATGCGAACATCTTTGGCAACTATCAGTTCTCTGAGAACACGGCAGCTTGGGAAAACCTCAAATCGGTTGGTTTGGACCTGGTATCTAACGACTCGTTAAGAAACGCCATTTCAGAACTCTATACGCTTAAGTACGGTTACATTGAGAACTTGGAGAAGGGTTTGGATGATCGGTATCAATGGGAGAACATGTACCCTCAAATGTTGCAGCACGTTAATTTGGACACCCTTTGGCTTTCGGCAATGCCCGTTGATCATGAAGGATTGATGGACAACAGGGAGTTTCAGGAAATACTTAAGCTGAACATCTTCATTCGGAAATTAATTGCACGCCAGTACATCGTAGCGGAAAAGGATGCCAATGCCATTCTGGAGCGGCTAGAAAAACACATTCAAACCTTAGGCACGTAATGATCAAATTCTTCCGGAAGATCCGTCAGCAACTCTTGGCTGAGAACAAATTCACCAAGTACCTGATCTATGCCCTTGGCGAAATCGTGCTGGTGGTCATTGGGATACTCATTGCCTTGCAGATCAACAACTGGAACGAAGCCCAAAAAGACCACGCATATGAAGTGAAAATGCTGACCGAAATAGTAAACGGATTGGAAACGGACAGGTCAAATCTCCTAGAGCATAAGGCCGCATACATCAAACTGAAAACAACGGTCGATTATTTTGTTGAATTGAGCGGAAACCAGGTTCCGTTTCATGATAGTCTGTATCAGCGGTTATGGGTATTGAATACAGGAAAGTACTTTCAGTTCAATAGCGGAATCTACGGGGCGTTGAAGTCCTCAGGTATTGACCGTATTTCGAACGATAGTCTTCGAAACCACCTCATCAACTTCTACGACTTCCGGTTGCCCGTTTTTGAAAACGAAATGGAGCACAACACCCGAAACTACCGACCCAATGTGGAAACGCTGCTTTCCTTTTTGGGCGAAAGCCATGTGGACGATAACAAAAGATTGTCTCTTGGAGTGATGTCTGGAGACCTCCTTCAAAAACCAGCATTCCTGAATCTACTCGGACATATTGAATGGCGGGCGAACAGCTGCAGGTACAGTATCGAAGACTTCATTCCAGAAATGGATGCGCTTATTGAGCATATCAATGCTGAGGTTGACCAATGATCGGATTCTTCCGAAAGATCAGACGAGCGCTTCTTGCCGAAGGCAGAACCACTCAGTATCTGAAATATGCTTTGGGTTAAGGTACATCGGCACGTATCAGAGCACCCTCAACCTCTCCACATCGGACTTACCGATCTCCACTGCCACCTCGTTCCTTCTGTTGACAAGTTGAAACGGAGGATTGTATCCCATGTACCAAGGTTCTGAGCCGATCTCAATTCCCATGGACCTGAGAGCAGATACAAGCTTCTCGGCATTTTCAGCGATCCTCTCATCGCTTGCCCATCCACCGAAACGGATGGCCACCACATACTTCTCTCCTACCTCCGAAAATCTGACGCCTCGGTCTTTCGGTGCAGGCAGTTCGTCAAGTTTCATGTGCGCTGGCATCACGAAACTCATTTCAGACCCGTTCTCATTGAACGCCATGTGCACGGGCGCTGTCATGGCAATGGACTGGTTCTTCTCGTTCCCTCCGAAGATATAGCCTGCCAGAACACGGAAATTCTGGTTGGAACTGCTGCGATAACTGCTGCTCGAATCGGTGACCGAAGCCATGACGGCC
>JBFHEW010000626.1:0-2282 GCA_041583955.1 Bacteroidia bacterium
CGGCACGTAGCAATCGTATGCAGGTTCAAAAATGATGACCTCATCGCCTTCGTTCACAAAGGCAGAAATGGCGGTATAAATGGCCTGTGTGGCTCCGGCCGTTATCGTTATCTCTGTTTCGGGGTCATACTGGGCCGAGTAGAGTTCTTCCACCTTTTCGGCCAGCTTTTCGCGCAATGCAGGCACGCCCTGCATCGGTGAATACTGATTCAATCCCTTTTGCATATTGGCATGCGTGAGCTGTACCAACCTTTCAGGAATACTGAAGTCAGGAAATCCCTGTGAGAGATTGACCGCGCCATGCTCGCGCGCCAGACCGCTCATCACCGTAAAAATGGTGGTGCCTTGCTTCGGTAATTTAGATCGGACTACTCCTGGGAATTTCATCGTTGGCGAAATTAACCAATCGTTGCACCTGAATGTTTAATGGGCCTTAACTGTAAACCAGATCCTTATCCTTTGCACCAGAATACTTCAACGCAAAAAGGTCTTTGATATAGTTCTGATGCACTTTCCAAGGAGCTTTGGCACCTTGCTTCGGTAGTTGGTCTTTGGCGCGAAGAATGTAACCTGCATCGAAATCGAGCAACTCTTCCTTTTCCATATTCTCGTGGTCGAATTTGGGTGTGCAGACCTTCAGATCTTTCTCCTTCATGTAGTTCAGCACCTTGGTCACGTAAATGCAGTTAAGGTCGCTTTTCAAGGTCCAAGAAGCGTTGGTATAACCCACAGAAAAGGCAAAATTCGGGATGTCGCTCAGCATCACTCCTTTGAATGCAGGCGATTCAGAAAGATTCAACGCCTTACCATCCACGGTCAGTTTCATTCCACCGAAAAGTTGCACCTGCAATCCGGTTGCTGTAATGATGATGTCGGCTTCGAGTTTCTTGCCAGAATCGAGCTCAATGCCATCCTTCACAAACGATCTGATGGTATCGGTAACCACCTGTGCTTTACCTTTCTTGATGGCCTTGAAAAGGTCTGCGCCCGGCACGGCACACAACCGTTGATCCCACGGGTTGTATTTCGGAGTCCAATCTTTCGGGTCGTATTTGTCTTTGAGTTTTTTCTCAATCTGGCCAATAAGGAAGTTCTTCATCTTGTCAGGCCACTTTCGGCTGAACTTATACACCCCAAGCTGGAAGAAGATGTTCTTCCATCGCGATAGCGTGTGTGCCAACTGTTTTGGCAAATATTTCTTGAAGAAGTTGGCCACTGCGTCTTCGCTCGGTACGCTCGACATGTATGTGGGAGAACGCTGAAGCATGGTGACCAACTCCGCTTTCTCAGCCAAAATGGGCAGTAGTGTAACCGCGGTTGCACCGCTACCTATGATCACAATTTTCTTGTTGGAATAGTCCAAACTCTCATCCCATTTCTGCGGATGTATCTTGATGCCTTCAAACGCATCCTCATTCGGGAAATCAGGCTTATAGCCGTTCTCATAATTGTAGTAACCGCTGCACATGAACAAGAAGTTGCACGTCATGCTGTAGGTTTCGCCCGATCGGGAATCACCTACAGTGATCGTCCATTTTTTCTCATCGGCCGACCAATTGGACGCCAAAACCCGCTTTCCGAATTGAATATATCGGTCTAAACCGAACGTGCTGACCGTGTCTTGGAGATACGCCATAATGGAAGGGCCATCGGCAATGGCCTTGGGGTCTTTCCACGGGTGGAACGGGAATCCGAACGTGTACATGTCAGAATCGGAACGGATGCCTGGATATTTGAACAGATCCCACGTACCGCCAATGTTTTCCCGTCCTTCAAGAACCGTGAATGTTCTATCAGGGCACGAATGCTGTAAATGGTATGCTGCTCCAATTCCGGATAGGCCTGCGCCCACCACCACTACATCGAAATGCTCCATTGTATCCTCGTTCGGTTTATGAATGACATTGTAATGTTAATTAATGTTTCAGACTACGCGGAAAACCGCGGGCGACTTGCTTGGCCAATGCTCCGCAAGACTCGAACAACTGAGCTTTCTCAGTTGGTAGCATTTGTAAGTGCTGGCGCATACCTTTGTGTCACTTTTCAAACATGAGAATCATAATAGCCGGAGCTGGAGATGTAGGATTTCACCTTGCCAAGCTTCTTACTCAGGAAAACCAGGACATCACGTTAATAGACACGGATGCGGACAAACTGAAGTACGCTGCCGAACATTTCGACATCGCAACGATACGTGGGAATTCCATCTCGTATACCATTCTGGAAGAAGCGAACGTGAGCCGGGCCGACCTGGTGATTGCCGCCACCAACTCGGAAGAGAC
>JBFHEW010000627.1:0-2280 GCA_041583955.1 Bacteroidia bacterium
ACCATCTCTGATGGCAAGACAATGCTTACAAATAAAATGTACACTAACTAAGACGTTCTTAGTTTGAGTTTAGAGCCCTGCACCCAAAGGTGTGGGGCTTTTTTTTGCCACCGAATACCTTGAACTAGGTATTGCACGTGGTAGACCTTGCGGATAGATTTGTGCCGTTATTTAAAATCAGTCTAAATAAAAGCACATGAAAACCATCCAACGTTTCAGTTCAGTTTTATTCATTTTCTCGGTGATCATACTTTCTTCCTGTAAAAAGGAAACCGAAGACCGTTTAGATGTTCCTGCCACCTACGAGTTCATACGCAATGGTGCGTCAACAGTAGATTACAGCGGTCAAACAGAACGGTTGGATATGCTGGCTCAATTGAGTAGCTACATGAAATCTGTCAATACGGTAGGTTCGCCCGAGTTGGACGCAGCCCGATTGAAGAATATGTTCAGAAATCAGAATGATCCGTTCACAGGACAGACCTATGGTAAGGACCTGATCTCGAAATGTTTTCCAGCAGATACCGCCATGTTCATTCAGTTTTTAGAGGATGCAGCAGTGGCGAGTCAGGCTACAGGAACCGCCTCAAATGGTGTTGCAGGGGTATTGGTTGATGGTAGTTCCGATCCTACTCAGGGGTACCGTGTCACATCCAATGGTCTGGAGTTGGCGCAAGTTGTAGAGAAAGGGTTGATGGGAGCGGTTTTCTTCTATCAGGCCATGGAGGTGTATTTATCTGAGGATCGTATGGGTTCCGTTGGAAATGAAGACCTGGTTGATGGGAAGAATTACACCAATATGGAACATTACTTTGATGAAGCCTTCGGTTACTTCGGGGTACCTATTGATTTCCCGAATTCCTCCACAATGGATGATGCCAGATTCTGGGGTAAATACTGCAACTCGCGGAACGGAGACCTTTATTCGGGGATAAACAGCGAGGTGGCTACTGCATTCAGAACGGCACGGGCTGGTATTGTTGCCAAAGATTACGATGCGCGTGATGCTGCAATTGCCACGATCATGAAAAAATGGGCCGTCATTTCTGCCAGCACAGCTGTAGATTATCTGAATAAATCGCTTTCCACATCC
Organism: Bacteroidia bacterium; assembly: GCA_041583955.1. Classification (GTDB taxonomy): domain Bacteria; phylum Bacteroidota; class Bacteroidia; order UBA10329; family UBA10329; genus UBA10329. Next base: position 1,094 of record JBFHEW010000627.1, read on the forward strand.
GGAAACCCAACGTATGTAAGACATCACGCCATGAGTGAGGCGATCGGATTCATGCTTGCTTTGAAGTATCACTTCAATGGAGGAAACGCAAAATATCCACCACACTATTCCTATTCGCACATCAATGATGCATTGATGGAAGTGGGGCTTAATTCCAATCTGTATGAAGTTACAGATGCACAGATAGAAGAAGCAATCGGTCATGTCAGAATGGCCTTTCCAACAGGAGAGATAAAATGAGAAAAGTTATTGGTCTAGTAGCAGGATTCTGTTTCCTGTGTATGTCTTGCAATACACCGGATGATGATCTGGTCAACTGCGAATTCGATCAAACAGCAATGTTGACGAATTATGCCGACAATATCATCATTCCGCGGTTTGAAAATCTGAAAACAGGTTTGGTGTTGCTGAATGCATCGGTTCAAAGTTTTGTAGCCGATCCCACGCCAGGTCTGTTGGTAGAGGTGCGGGTAACATTCGGTGCCGCCTACTTGGCCTATCAGGATTGTGGCACCTTTGCTTTCGGTCCGGGAATGATCAATGGCGTTCCGTTCAGAGAACGTTTCAACACGTTTCCGACCAATACGGTGGCCATAGAGCAAAGTGTTTCCAACGGAACTTCGGTTAGCTCAAGTCCAAAGTCGGCAGTTGGTTTCCCAGCGTTGGAGTACCTCATTTATGGCGATGGCAGTCTTTCTGAACAGGAGATAAGTGATCTATTTGCCAGCGGAACGAATGCAGAGGCAAGAAAGGCTTATTTGCAGGGGTTGGCTGCCGAAATGGATGCGACCATCGCACAGATGATATCCGATTGGGGCTCATACCGCTCTCAATTCATCTCGAATCTTGGAACGGCAGAAGGAACTTCCATTTCATTGTTGGTCAACGAGTTCAATTTCGATTACGAGACCCTCAAGAACTTCAAATTCAAGATACCATTGGGTAAATTCAACGGAGGAATCGTTCTTCCTGAAACGGTGGAAGCATACTATTCGGGGCGCTCCTTGCAGTTGGCCATACGACATCTTACAGGCTTGAAACGGCTCTACGGTGGAATTGGTGAGAACGGGGCAGATGATCTTGGTATTCAGGATTATCTGGCCTGCCTCAGACCACTGACATCAACGCAGCAACAGAATGGAGAAACCACATTGGCAAGCGATATTGCCGAACAGTTTCTGGATGCC
>JBFHEW010000628.1:0-2273 GCA_041583955.1 Bacteroidia bacterium
ACCTGCAGAAACGCATACTGTGTGAATGTCACAGTAGCCTTAAGTTCAAAACTGCCATCCACATCCACGATCTGTTTCGCAAGAACGCGCTCTTTCCCACTTATCGGATCATCATGCACCCGAAGCTGAATTTCCTTCCCTATGGCCAAAGGAGCAACCCCGCGGATAACGGCATGCTGTCCTTCTGCCAGAAAAGGAAAGATCAGAAGGATCCAAATAAATCTCATTTGCTCAGTTCAAGTCCATCAGGCACGAAGCGCGATGCATCGCCCCCGTTCATGAGTATATCACGCACAATGGTTGAGTTTATTGCAGAGTATTCTTGGATCGAAAGGAGAAAAACGGTGTCGAGCTCAGGATAGAGCGTCTGATTGATATGGGCTATACTGCGTTCGAACTCGAAATCGGCTGAGGTCCTGAGGCCACGTAGAAGGTAGTTGGCACCCACGGTTCTGCAGTATTCCACCGTCATTCCTAAATAGGTTTCAGCCTTTATCTTCGGTTGATCACGAAAGGTGTACCGGATCATGTTCAACCGTTCTTCCAGTGGGAACATGTAACTCTTACTGGAATTGGTTCCGATAGCAACGATGATCTCATCAAAAAGAGGCACTGCCCTTAGAATGATATCCTCATGTCCTTTGGTAATGGGATCGAACGATCCTGGGAAAACTGCAATGCGCTTCATGTGGTGAATTCTTGAACTTCGTAGGTTTTCTCGTTGAAAGATATGCCATTGTTGGACAACTCATCAAGAACAGGTCCATAAATGTTGCTCGATAGAGGAAGCATTACGCCTCGCTCCAGGATCTTCTCCTCCAAGATCATTCGCGTAGCGACAGCAAGCGGCAATCCTACCGTTTTGGCCATGGCTGTGTTATGCTGGTCATCGCCTTTTACCACCATGGAACTTTCTGTAACGTATTTCTGCCCGTCTTTGACGAACCCGATCTTGTGCCACATGACGATCATGTCCTTGTCGTCCGGTTTCATGGCCCATTTCTTTTCAAGGATGTGCTGAAGTATCTGTGCCGGAGTGGCATTCTTGAGGCCGATCACCGTCTTATCGAACAATCCCAGCCACTGGAGTTTTTCCATCAAGCGGTCGTCCTGATCGAGCTTAAGCATGGCCCGCAATTTCAATTCCACGCTATCACGCAGACTGAACGGTAAGAATGAGTTTACGAAATCGCGGTTGGTCATGGTCTCCGAACCCTCCATCACGTAGCTGTCATCCGTCATTCCCAATTGCACGAAGGCATCCCACGAGCGACTGAAACCCGGTCTGCGCAGCGTTCCGCGATACAGCGTTTTCACATCTTTCAACCCATAGACCTCTCTGTACGAAAGGCTATCGCGATTGGCATATCCCTCAAACTCACCGTGCCCTTCGATGTTGATGTATTCCGTTCTTCGGAACACCCTGTGATACGGAATGTACTTGTATTTGCCATTGTGAATGAACTTCACCGCTCCGCCTTGGCTTGCCAACACCACATTCCGTGGATTCCATGTGAACTTGTAGTGCCACGGATTGTCGTCACTTTCTGGAGCGACCAGGCCACCTGTGAAGCTTTCAAAATGCTCCACCTTTCCGCCACCGTGTCGGATCTCGTCCAACAGTTTCATGGCCGATAGATGATCAATTCCCGGGTCCAGGCCTATTTCGTTCAGAAAAGTCAGTCCGTTCGCCTTAGCATCTTCATCAAGCGCCTTCATTTCTTTAGAAATGTATGAGGCTGTGGTCAGATGCTTTCCCATTGCGAGGCAATCCTTTGCCACTTCGATGTGCATGCTGGCCGGCAGCATACTTACCACAATATCGGCTTTGCCTAGCTCCTCTTTCCGCTGGTCTGCATTGAACACATCAAAGGCAATGGCCCTTCCGCGCGCATGACCGGCTGTTTTCTTCTCACACAATTCGACCGAAATATCCGCGACCGTTACATGCCAATCCTGCTCCTCTGCATGCTCTAAAAAGTAGCCGATGAGGATGGTTGCCGAGCGTCCTGCTCCTATGACTAGAATCTTCTTCATTGGGAACAAACTTAGCTACTTAGAAACTAGTGGACAGCGAACAGCGAATAGATTTTTCCACTTATGGTCAGGCAATTTTAAAACCGGTAGCTGGCCACCTGTTGTCGGTGGCTATTTTTGGGCCATGAAAACAGACATCCAGGAAATTGAAGAAACGCTCCGCGACATTCTCAAAGCACAGGTCCCGAAGCTTAGAATCCGTAAAGAAGTTGCAGATGTGCTTGAAATGTGCGGCA
>JBFHEW010000629.1:0-2270 GCA_041583955.1 Bacteroidia bacterium
ATTGGATGCTGACATCAGAAAAGATGGCACTAACCGATAATGGCAAATTCATGCACTGTCTGCCTGTTCGCAGAAACGTGGTGGTGAGCGATGACGTGATCGATTCAAATGCTTCGTTGGTGTTGGAGCAGGCCAACAATCGCACCTACGCGGCACAAGCGGTGCTTCTTCGAATGTTGCAGAATGGATAGGCTACAGGTGATAAAGATCGGTGGCAACGTCATCGACAATGCTTCGGAACTGGAAACGGTGCTGTATAGCGTGGCTCGCTTGAAAGGGCCCAAGATACTCGTACATGGTGGTGGCAAACTTGCTTCAGAAATGAGCCGGACCATGGGCATTGAACCCCAAATGGTGGATGGCCGAAGGATCACTTCCAAACAGGACCTTGAGCTCGTGACCATGGTCTATGCCGGGTCGATCAACAAAAACATCACCGCCCAGCTTCAAGCCTTTGGCTGCAATGCCGTGGGGCTCTCTGGTGCCGATGGGAATGCCATCGTGTCTGCAGAACGCCCCACAGAGCCCATCAACTTCGGATTGGTGGGAGATGTGAAATCCGTGAACACCTCGTTCATCAAGGTCTTACTGGAAGCAGAGATCACTCCTGTTTTCTGTGCCATCACGCATGACGGAGCAGGTCAATTACTGAACACCAATGCTGATACCATTGCTGCAGAATTGGCTTCTTCCATGAGCAAGGAATACGTAACCGAACTGATCTACTGTTTTGAGAAGCAAGGCGTTCTATCGGATACGGACAACGAAGCTTCGGTGATACCGCTTCTTGACGAAGCACTTTTCAGGCAACTGAAAAGCGCCAAGGCCATTCACTCCGGCATGCTTCCTAAATTGGATAATTGTTTCGATGCCTTGAGCAAAGGCGTCTCTCTCGTGATCGTTGGAAACACCAACGTCATTGACGACCGAACCGTGCCTCATACCGCAATTACCAGGAATACCGCATGAGTGAGAATGAACTACATACCGAAGCCATCCAGCTTCTGAAGCAGCTTATTGCCACACCTTCCTATTCGCGAGAAGAAAGCGGAACTGCCGATCTTATTCAAGAGTGGCTGAAGGCGCATGGTATTGAAACCGAGCGTTTGGGAAACAACGTTTGGGCGGTGAATGCGCATTTCGATGCGGCAAAACCAACCATCCTGCTCAATTCGCATCACGATACCGTGAAACCGAATAAGGCTTACACCCGCGACCCGTTCCTTGCACAGGAAGAAGATGGGAAACTCTTCGGGTTGGGAAGCAATGATGCTGGCGGCTGCCTCGTTTCCCTTCTATCTGCTTTCGTTCATTTTCATGGCAGAAATGACCTGAAATACAACCTGCTTATGGCTGCTTCTGCCGAAGAGGAAAACTCAGGTGCCAATGGCATCAGCTCCCTGCTCCCGCTATTGCCTCCAATTGCATGCGGTATTGTGGGAGAACCTACTTCTATGAACATGGCCGTGGCCGAAAAGGGGCTGATGGTGATCGATGGTCTGGCATCTGGAACGGCAGGGCATGCAGCCCACGAGAATGCGGACAACGCCTTGTACCATGCGTTGGACGACATCAACCTGATCAGAAACTTCGCATTTCCGAAAGTGTCGGAAACGTTAGGAAAAGTAAAGGCAACGGTTACGCAGATAGAGGCCGGTCAGCAGCATAATGTGGTGCCTGCCATGTGCCAATTCGTGGTTGATGTGCGGGTTAACGAGCACTACACCAATCAGGAGGTATTTGACATCTTGAACAGCTTGACCAAAAGCGAACTGAAAGCGCGCTCCTTCCGACTCAACTCCTCCTCTATTCCAAACGACCATCCATTGGTGAAAGCGGGATTAGTACTTGGCAGAAAAACCTATGGCTCTCCTACCCTTTCCGACCAGGCATTGATGGCTTTTCCTACGGTGAAAATGGGTCCGGGAGAGACCACGCGTTCGCATCAGGCGGATGAGTTTGTGCTGCTCAGCGAAATTGAAGAAGGAATCAACCTCTACATCCGATTGCTGGAGCAGCTTTTATGAATTGATAAAGACGAGAAACGATGAAATTGTGGGACAAAGGATATACGGTAGATAATGTGGTGGACCGATTCACGGTGGGCAACGACCGCGTACTCGACCTGAAATTGGCCAAGCACGATGTGGCAGGGAACAAGGCCCATGCCCAGATGCTGGCTTCCATCGGCATTCTCACTGACGAAGAATTGAAGTCAATCCTAAACGGGTTGGAAACCATTGGCCAGACCATTGCAGATGGTTCCTTTA
>JBFHEW010000630.1:0-2266 GCA_041583955.1 Bacteroidia bacterium
AACGTGGGCATAGGACTGACAAATCCTTCATACAAACTTCACGTGAACGGGGCCATCAGAACATTGGCCATCAACGAAACCTCTGACGTTCGATTGAAAAAAGACATCTCTCCGTTGGAAAACTCATTGTCCAAAGTTTTGGACATGCGTGGAGTAACCTACAACTGGAGAACGGAGGAATTCCCGGAAATGGAGTTCGAAAATGACCTTCAGTACGGATTAATCGCCCAGGAATTGGAAAAGATAATCCCTGAACTGATCAGCACCGATAACAACGGATTCAAGTCAATTGAATACTCACATCTGATACCTGTATTGATCGAAGCCATAAAGGAGCAGCAATCCACAATATCCGAACAGACTGCAGCGATTGAAACCCTGAGTGCTCAAAACATTTCATTTGAGCAACGATTGAATGAGATGAAAGCGTGGCAAGAAGCCATTATTTCGTTGAAGCCTGATATGAGGATTGAAAACCTGAAAGCTACGACCGACAACCATTGATCGGAAGCGCTTGAAGAGTGGTGCATCGGACAAGGAAACCCTTGCCTGTACGGGATGTCTATTCTTCACGTTTCTTCGAAGGGTACCTTCCAGCCTCCTTAAGTGCCTTGCTTACGATCCATTCCAACTGACCGTTGGAACTACGGAATTCGTCTGCAGCCCACTTTTCAATGGCTTTCATCACCTCCGGATCGAGGCGCAACACAAATGGCTTTTTCTTAGACAAAACTTAACTGGTCTTTTCCAACAGCACGACAAGCCCAGTTGTATGGTCGTACGTCATGGATATGGGGCGATAGCCTTTACGGCACTCTTCATTCAAGCGCGATTCAAACTTATCGATGCCTTCAAACATCTTCTTCTTAAAGATCTGGTACTTCTTCATGATACATCAATTATAAAGTGAACCTGTATTGACAACGGGCGTGGCGCTTTTATCGGAGCAAAGCACAACCATGAGGTTACTGACCATGGCCGCTTTCTTCTCATCGTCAAGATGAACGATATCCTTCTGACTCAGCTCATCCAGCGCCATTTCAACCATTCCTACCGCACCCTCCACTATCTTACGCCTGGCCGCAACAATGGCCGTGGCCTGTTGCCGTTGAAGCATGGCACCGGCAATCTCATTGGCGTATGCCAAGTGACTGATACGGGCTTCCAACACTTCGATCCCAGCAATGGCCAATCTTCTATCCAAGGCCTGCTCCAATTCATCATTCACCTCTTTTCCGCCCGAACGCAACGAAATCTCCCCTACTTCACCTTCATCATGGAATTCATCGTATGGATAATGTCCAGCCATCCTTCTCAAAGCAGCTTCACTTTGAATGCCAACGAACTCCAGATAATCGTTCACATCAAAAGCTGCTTTGTACGTATCCTTCACACGCCAAACTACCACGGCTCCGATCATGATCGGATTACCAAGCTTGTCGTTAACCTTGATGGGTTCATTATCAAAATTGTGGGCCCGCAAAGAGATCTTCCTCTTCATGTTGAAAGGGTTCACCCAGAAAAATCCATCGGTCCTTACCGTTCCTTGGTACTTGCCGAAAAGAACAAGAACCATTGACTCGTTGGGATTAACGATGAATAAACCGATCAGCGCAACCAGTGGAATAAGCAGTGTTGCCAACCAACCGGGTTGATCCAACATCACAGAAATTGCCACTATAGCAACGATGGCCCCGAGCAAAAGCGGCAACATCAACCACCCCGAAACCGGCTTTACTGTTTTTTCTTCTTTCATGATATTTGGTTTAAAATGATATCACAATAATATCATATTAAATTATACCGTCCAAATTTTGTTTTCTATGATCGCAAGGATTTAATGGTTGCGACAGATCAGAAGGTTTCTACCTTTGCGCTGGGGTAAGTCCTGTGCGACCAGCTCCCACTGAATCCCCCAGGGTAGGAATACAGCAAGGGTAGGTGGTTGTAGCGGTGCGACATAGATCGCTTACCCCTTTTTTTGTGCCTTATTGTTCCGAATCAGGAAACCGATTTCAAAACGTGTTCATTTCTTTTACGCTGCAGACTTGCGACACGACCGATGGTTACTGACCTTTGACGCAAATATCCAGCGCATGAAATTCTTTATCGACACAGCCAATCTTGCCCAAATAAAAGAAGCCCAGGACCTCGGAGTGCTGGATGGCGTTACCACCAACCCATCGCTTATGGCGAAAGAAGGTATCCATGGCGAAGCACGGGTGAAACAGCACTACATTGACATTTGCAATATTGTGGATGGAGA
>JBFHEW010000631.1:0-2266 GCA_041583955.1 Bacteroidia bacterium
CAGGTGACTTCCGAGATGGATATGCTAGAGTGAGAAAAGGAAAACTATGGGGCTACATCAACAGGGATGGAAAGTTCGTGATCAATCCACAATTCCCGCAGGCTAAGGATTTCGATAATGGAACTGCCGCGGTAAAGAGTGGCAAAGAATGGGGTTTCATCGATAAAGCCGGAAAATTCACCATTAACCCACAATTCATCAATGCGCTGAGTTTCTCAGAAAAAGTGGCTGCTGTGCAACAAGGCAAGCTGTGGGGGTATATCAACTTGGACGGAAAGATCGTTGTCCGCCCACAGTTTGAGGATGCCAAGGATTATCATTACGGCATGGCGCTGGTGAGAAAGGCCGGTCTGTTCGGTTGGATCGATAAGGATGGGAATTTCTCCATTAATCCGACCTTCGGAAATGCCTACCGCTTTGTAAAGGTGGATTAATGGTTTCTGCTATCCGTCAATCTTTTGATGCCGACAGCATCTGAAAGCGTTAGAGGTCTGCAGCAGTTAAAAGGGGCAACCCATCAGAAAAGGCTTCTCGCATGAGAGGCCTTTTTGTTTCATGTGAATTAACTTTAGCTCATGGCAGGCATTTCGCGTAAACAGTTCCTGAAACGTTCTATGCTGGCAACAGCGGCCTTGCCTTTCGTGCCGGTGTTGAAGGCGTCAGCCTCCCGGTCGCTCCGTGCAATAGCATCGGAAAAGATGTCTGTCGGAAACGAATCGTTCTGGGACGAGGTACGAAGGCAGTTCCTGATCGATGATGCCATCATTAACCTCAATAACGGAGCTGTAGGCCCGCAACCGTTGCCGGTGCAGCAAGCGCATATCGACCTGTACCGACTCAGCAATAAGGCGCCATCACACTACATGTGGGGTGCAGTGGATGCTAAAAGAGAGTCTCTGCGACAGAAGCTGGCCATGCTGATGGATTGCGACACGGAAGAAGTGGCCATTGACCGCAATACCACCGAAGGCCTCAACACGGTCATTTTCGGACTTGATCTGAAACCAGGCGATGAGGTGGTGGTCTCCGATTTCGACTATCCGTTCATGCTGAATGCATGGCGCCAACGGGAAATGCGGGATGGGATCATTGTCAGAAAAGTAAAGCTTCCGCTTCCTATTGAGGACACGCAGCAGGCGGTAGAGCTATATCGCGCAGCTATCACTTCCAAGACCAAGGTGGTTCATCTCACCCATCTCATCAACTGGACCGGGCAGATCATGCCCGTGAAAGAGATCACAGCCATGGCCAAAGGACGAGGGTGCGAAGTGGTGGTGGATGCGGCCCATTCGCTGGCGCACATTCCACTTTCTTTTCGCGAGATCGGTTGCGATTATATGGCCACATCGCTACATAAGTGGCTTGGGGCTCCATTCGGAACAGGCGCATTGGTCATAAGAAAGGACAAGATAGCGGAGGTCTGGCCGCTACTTTCTGCATGGGAGCCTCAGAGCTCCGACATCCGGAAGTTTGAACTTCTCGGCACACGTTCGTTCGCATCCGAGATGGCCGCGATCGATGCCATGGCGTTCCACGAAGGAATCGGTGCGCAGATGGTCACAGACAGATTACGGTTTCTTAAGGATCATTGGGTTCATCAGGTGAAAGACCTGAACGGCATTATCTTTCACACCTCTCTTAAACCCGAGTTCAGCTGCGGCATGGCCACATGCTCCATCCAAGGTATGTCGGCAGAAAAGGTAGCAGACGCGTTATTCAGATCGGATGGTCTGCATGTTGGAACCATCAAATGGAATGGATTGGATGCCATTCGGGTCAGTCCGCATATCTACACCTCATTAAAGGATCTTGATCGCCTTGTTTTGTCTTTACGTAAGCTGGTAGGTAAATGATGGAATCCGGTTTTCGTTGGTTGCGGCAACATCGGGCAGTGAATCTCGCACTGGTAGTTGGGTATTCGCTGTTCCTGCTGTTTGCCCACGATCTGTTCGTCAGTATTTCAGTGACGGTGATGAATGCCGTCTCTATTCCAGTGTATCAGCGTCTCGTGGGGTCAGTTCTCATTGTTTCGGTACTGGCGTTCGTGGTGCTGATTGCAAAGTCGGTGCGGAGGTATGTTTCAGACAAACGAGCGGCAGGTTATTTTACAGCTGGTCTGCTGTTACTGGTCGTTCATTTTTTTGTCCTGACGGAGATGAATGTCGAGTTCATCCATGCACTGATGTACGGTGGGCTGGCGATGCTGATATTTCCGTTGATCGGTCGATCGGGAGGCTCCGTGATCCTCTGTTTGCCCATTATGCTC
>JBFHEW010000632.1:0-2261 GCA_041583955.1 Bacteroidia bacterium
AAAAGGTTTAAAACTGTTGGTGCATGTAAGCTTCGATTTTTTTCACTGCGTGATGGTACGATGCTTTCAGTGCACCTACCGATGTGCCCGTTATCTCTGCTATTTCCTCGTATTTCATCTCTTCGAAGTATTTCATATTGAATACCAATCGTTGTTTGGTGGGCAGCGTAAGAATGGCCTGTTGTAGTTTCAATTGGATGGCATCACCACTCAACTCAGGGTCTGATTCCAACGTTGAGGAAAGTTCGTGCGCCACATCATTGAGCGATACGAATATGTTCTTCCGTTTCTTCTTCAGGAAAGTGAGGGCTTCGTTGGTGGCAATGCGATAGAGCCAAGTGAAGAGCTGGCTGTCTTCTCTGAAACGGTCCAGATTATTGAAAGCCTTAATGAAGGTGTTCTGAAGCACATCGTCCGCATCATCGTGGTCGATGACTATTCTTCGGATGTGCCAATAAAGACGTTCTTGAAATCGGTTCACCAATTCGCTGAACGCCATGTTCCGAGACGCAGGGTTCCTGAAACGGTTCAGTAAGTCCTTGGTCTGTTCGTCTGTCATGTGCGAGTGTTACTTCCTCGCAATGACCTTCAATGCAGCTTCAACGATGTTGTCCGTACTCAGTCCGTATTTTTCCAACAGTTCTTCGGGCGTACCGCTTTCTCCGAAACTGTCATCAACAGCAACCATTTCCAATGGTGCCGGACCGTGCATTGCCAACGTTTGAGCAACACTGTCACCGAGTCCACCATTACGTTGATGTTCCTCGGCAGTCACTGCGCAACCTGTTCTGTTAACAGATGCTAGGATGGCATCCACGTCCAAAGGTTTAATGGTGTGTATGTTGATGATCTCGGCACTCACGCCTTTCTCAGCAAGAACGGCCTGCGCTTCAATGGCTTTCCATACCAAATGGCCCGTGGCAAAGATGCTTACATCGGTGCCGTCTGCTATTTTCCAGGCTTTGCCAATTTCAAATTTCTGATCCTCGGGAGTGAAATTAGGCACCTTCGGACGGCCGAAACGGAGATAGACCGGACCATGCATGTTTGCAATGGCCTTGGTGGCAGCCTTGGTCTGGTTGTAATCGCATGGATTGATGACAGTCATGTGCGGAAGCATCTTCATCATGCCTATATCTTCCAGTATCTGGTGCGTAGCCCCATCTTCTCCAAGTGTGAGGCCGGCATGCGATGCGCAGATCTTCACATTCTTACCCGAATAGGCCACGCACTGTCTTATCTGGTCGTAAACCCTACCTGTACTGAAGTTGGCAAATGTTCCCGTGAATGGGATCTTACCTCCGACCGTCATGCCCGCAGCTATGCTGATCATATTGGCCTCAGCAATGCCCACCTGAAAGAAACGGTCCGGGTTCTCTTTTTCAAACGCATCCATCTTGAGCGAGCCGGTAAGGTCAGCACAAAGCGCTACAACGTCTTTGTTCTCCTGTCCCAATTCTTGGAGTCCTGCTCCAAATCCGGAACGTGTGTCGCGGTCTTCGGTTAGTTTTTCTATTACCATGTTATCGTAGTTCAACCAGTTGTGATTTGCCTGAGAAAATTGTGAAATCCTGTTCAATCGTGTAAAATGCCCGCTTGGATCCTGTAGGTCGGAATACCACCTTGTAATCTCCCGGCTGTAGCGGTATGCTTTCAGACGTGAGCTCGCTGTCCAGCGAGTAAAGCCATGTAAGCCCGACCCCTTCTTTCAGGAAAACGTCACCTACACCTTTTGATTTACGCATGATGTGCGCCATTCCGGGCTGAGGAATCTCCACTTTGGTGGTGTGGCTCTGGGCCACGTTAACTCCCTTTACAATGATTCTTGGAAGCGTGAGTATCTCCAGATCGTACGTGCCTACCAAGTAGCGCTGCTTGTCATCTACCTTCTGCACGTTCAGGGTGTTCGAACTGTCTTTCTGTCGGACAATGGCTTGCAGATTCTCGTAGTCATGTTTCCCTTGAACCTTTAGGATAAGGTCGCCTTGCGGTGCATCAATGGCAATGATGTTGTGAATACCCGGAATGAGTTCAATGCTATCTTTTCCGACCGATGGTACGGTATGCACCTTCATGCGGTAGGTGGTCAGTGGGTCAATATTCAGCGTGTCCGGTAGTCCACGATGGTTCATGGTGTGAACGATATTGTAAACCATCTTTCCGGATAGGGCATCGTAGAAGGTCATGTTCACATCAGTCTCGGTAGGTTCTCCGTTGCTATCTATGAGATTCACCTGAACCGATGTCGGGTTCAACGCCTG